>NZ_JBHHJU010000022.1:0-89659 GCF_042136325.1 Neobacillus sp. KR4-4 | reverse complement strand
ATTAGGTGTTCGGTGTGGTAACCTCACTTTTAACCTAATTTCACGGGGGTGGCAAGTTTTTTGCATTTAAATCCCTTTAAATCAAGGATTATTAACTTTTTTAATATAAAAGTTTTGACAATACGTTTTAATAATAGGGGGGAGGAATATGGTGTGAATGTGGGTGTGAGAATTAGTGAAGATAGCGGTGGTTAGTACGGGATTCAGGCATAATGGATAGGATATTTTCACGTTTGAAGGTGCGCATTTGTTTTCGAAGCAGACAAAAGGCGCGAATATATTCGTCATTCATTTCCTTCACAATCAACTTCCGTTGGGATAATTCTTGGTTATCGGCTAGGTAAATCATTTCTAATGGAATATTTTCCTCAATTGAACGCATAAACAGTCCTTCCATCTGGATCACGCCTTTCTTGGTTTATAATATTATTATATCCAAACATTTGTTCTTAATTCAAGATGTATAGAACTAATGTTCTATTTGGTTAATTGTGGCGAGTAGCTCTTTACAAATGGAGAGAAAAAGATATTGACATTCTTATAAATTTTATTATAATTATATTTGTACTTAATATATTGATCTGATAGTTCAGTGTGAGAATACATCCTTGACAAGGATAGGGTCATAAAAAATTTTATAATACGATTTGGTAGCTCAGGGGGAGAGCACTTGCTTGACAGGCAAGGGGTCGTGGGTTCAATCCCCACCCAGATCATCAAAAAAATCACCTTCAAATGAAGGTGATTTTTTTGCGAAAGTCACACAATGGTCACGTCGGGAGTCCATTTTGCTTTACTAAAGCCAGGTTAAATAACAATATAGTCAAGTTTAGCTTTTTCTATTCCAACAGATTCCCAAGAGGTTTATATATGGAATCGATCATTTCAGTAGGTCCTGGGATATTTGGGAAAGTGAACAGTAAATTCATTAGCAGCCATCCCAAAATCGTCAAGCTGACGAATGCTGCTTTCTCCTTTTTTTGATTGCGATTTAATTTTTTCCATTGGAAAAGCGTCATACAAAGAACAATAAACGTACTTCCAAATAAAGGGCCCCATCTCATTTTTGTTTCACCTCTTCTGGAATAATGGCAGAAAGCACTGAGTTCATTCCCTGTCTGCGTATTTTAATGTCCAGGTCAATTGTTACTTCAATAGTTGGAAAGATTTCATTCCAACGATATTTGTCCCTTTTCCACAAATCAGGGTATTTTCTGTTAAATGTATCACCAAAACCAAAAATATCTGCTTTCATATCTTTCTGGACATGAACTAATGCGAGTTTCACTCTATTTTCAACTTCCTTTTTTAACTGGTGTTGTAAGTTTTTTATCACTTCAATATTGGTCATATCTAATGGAGTTGTATTTTGAACGATATCAGCTTCTGCGTTAGCTTTAAGTAACACTTTCCACTTTCCATTATCAACCTTTGGGATTAATTTTGATGATGCATTCTGTAAACTCAACGAGACATATCCGTTAGCTCCTTTTGGTTTAACGGTTACAGTTGCCAGCCTAATATCATTTCGAAGCCACAGAACCCCTCTAGTGATGGAATCATCAATTTTACCAACCATCTTATCTTTTTGGAATATAGCGGTACCCGCAATGTAAGCAATCGTTTCTTTTTTCTTTTTTCCTCCTTCAGGAGGTAACATCTTGATCCAAGGAACAGCAGAATCTCCAGATTCACTCAACACCATTAACGCAAAATCTTTGACGGTTACTTCCATCCCTACCTTTAGGGTTTCTAATTCACGAAGAACAGCTGCTAGATCCCGTTCCAAAGGCGGAAGCAAGCTCAATACTTCTTTTGCCTTTTGTTTAGAAATAAATAGTTGTGACCTTTCACGCAGTTGGGGATGCCGAATAATAAAATCAACGTGTTTTAGAAGACCCTTCTTTGCTAACTTTTCATTGAAGATGAATACTTCTGTATGTCCCCAAAAAATATGACGCGGCAATTTTTCCTGAAGTTTTGACATGGCTTCAGCTATCGTTACCCCTTTTGCGGACCTCACTAAAGTCTGGGCATCGCCTGCTTCGCTGCCTCCATTCATACTTTGACCGCTGCCTGCACTTTTAGGGATATAGAGAAGAACAGAAAGCTCAATGGTTTTATCTGATAGTTTATCAATGCCTGCTGCCGTTACCAACCCCAAGTCATTTACCTCTTTTCTATCCCAGCAGCCCGATAAAAGCAGAACCATAATATTTATGAAAACTAGAGCGAATATTTTCTTTATAGTTTGTAAACTTTCGTTGCTCATCCTGTCGTCGTCTCTTTTTTCCGAAAGAATTTATTGCCAATTAAAGCAATTATGAGGAGAATGAATGGAACGATAATTTGTAATGAAAGAAAATAAAATGGTGCTGAAGTGCTAAGAAAATGAGAAAGTTCTTGTAAACTAGGTGCTGACCATGCCCCAAAAGAAATTAACAAAAATCCAATTGGAAACACAAGCGGGCGAAAATCTGATAACTTAAGCCATTGGGCCGTTCCTAGAGTTAATGCATAATAAAAAACCGAAATTTTGATAAATGTTCCTGCAACCCAAATAGCCATTACAATCGCTTCCAGATGTTCCAAAAATTCAGCCATACTAATGTATTGTGCCGCTATCATGACTGGATAAGTCAATGTTGATGTCAGATTTCCAAATAATAAAAGGGAAGTAAAATTAGTCAGAACGATAAAGAACATCACACTTGTGACTGAGATTAATCCCCATTTCAACCCTTTTTCTCGATTGGTTAAATAAGGTAAGAAGAAAGCAATGAGAATATACTCGCTAAACCAACTTTGCGGAACAATGGACCCTTTAAGAGAAGGTGCTATTCCATTTGCCATAAATGGAAACATATTCTGAATGTCTAAATCTTTTAAAAGCATGATAAAAATCACTAGATACAAAAGAAGCACAACCGGGACTATCATTTCAGAACATCTGCCTATTACTTCCAGTCCACCATAAACCGCAAAAGAGCATACCAAAATCATCGTGCCAAAAATAAAAAGCATGGGAGTATGTGGAAGAAATGTACCCGAAACAAATTCACCATATTCACGAACAATAATGCCAGTAATATGGAAATAAAAAAATAAGTATAGAGCTCCAAGGATTTTTCCTAAGACTTTTCCTAAAATAAGTTCACAATATTCGATAAGGGTATTCTTGGGATATATCTTATTTAGTTTATAAGCTAAAAAAACAGCCAAAAATCCCATAAGAGATGACCAAATCGGTGATAACCACATATCCTGCTTTGCGTGTTTCGCGGTAATGGCAGGTACTAATAGTAAAACTGTTGCAAAAATAGCTGGATTCATCATAATTGCCATTTGAGAGCCAGAAATTTTTCCTTTTTCTATCATGTCTTGTTCATCTCCTGTTCATCTTCTTGGGCGGGACCTGGCTTTTGTCCATAGGATTGGCGGTTTGTGTTTCCGGAACCTGTTAAACGAGGACGCTTCTTCAAAGACCACCATGGTGCCCTTATTAAAACATCTTTCATCTCATTTCCTTTCATTGGTGCCATCGGTCCTAAATATGGTACTCCAAATGAACGAATCGTACTTAAATGTATAATAATTGTTAGTAGACTAAGTATGATCCCAAGCAGTCCTATTGTTCCTGCCATAAACATGATGGGGAAACGAAGCATGCGTATGGCAATCGCTGCATTATAACGGGGAATGGAAAAGGAAGCAATCCCTGTGATTGCTACCACCATCACCATCGGAGCTGAAACGAGTCCAGCTGACACTGCAGCCTGTCCAATTACCAATGCACCAACTATGCTAACGGCAGAGCCAACTTGCTTGGGTAAACGGAGACCCGCCTCTCGTAATGCTTCGAATGTAACTTCCATAATAAGAGCTTCTACTAAGGCTGGGAAGGGTATTTCTTCCCTTGATTTAGCAACGCTTATCAATAGCGTTGTTGGGACCATTTCTTGATGAAAAGTAAGGATTGCCACATATGTAGACGGCAGCAATAAAGCAATCAGTAAAAATGCATATCGCAGCCACCGTACTAAAGTTCCCATCAAAAAACGTTGATAATAATCCTCTGCAGCTTGAAATAATGAATAAAAGGTGATGGGTGCAATAATTGTGAATGGAGTTCCATCAACTAAAATAACTACTCTGCCTTCTAACAAATTTGCAGAAGATACATCTGGTCGTTCGGTATTTAAAACTTGTGGAAAAGGAGAAAAAGGATAATCCTCAATAAACTCTTCGATATAGCCACTTTCCAATATACCGTCAACATCGATACGACTTAATCGGTTGTTGATTTCTTCAAGCAGCGTTTGGTCCACAAGTCCGTCAATATACATAACAACAACTTGAGTTTGACTGTAACGTCCAATGTTCATAGAGAACATTTTTAAATCGGGGCTCTTTAATTTTCTACGCAAAAGTGAAATATTAACACTTAAAGTTTCTGTAAAACCATCTCTCGGACCACGAACAACGGATTCGGCACTAGGCTCTTCAATGGAACGTTTTTCCCATTTGGCTAATCCCAACGTGACACCCTGAGAATGTTGATCAATTAAAACAACGGGGTTTCCTGTTGATATTTGATTAATCACATCTTGAATCTTATTTACTTGCTTTATATTTGAAACCGGAAGATTCTCCAGAACAGAATAATCTAACCCATTTTCTGATTCAAGGTTAATAAGTTCGGACAACACATTCTTATCCATTTCTTCAATATTTGATAGCCCTTCAATATAAATTAGTACAGCTTTTTGCGAATTTCCTATCAAGAACGTTCGGAAAATCACATCTGGACATTTGCTGTAGATGGATTTCAGAGCACTGATGTTTTCCTGTAAACTATTGGAAAGATTATCTTGGGCGGTAAGTGCCTTTTCATCAGTCTGTTCCAGCGGTAATTTCTTGTCGGAGGTTTTAAAAAGAACTTTTCTCATTCGTTTTTTCCAATCCAATATCATTTCCCTCTTTAGCAACCTAGTTTATATGCAAAATATGGTAGACAAGATTTATTTTTCCACTATCTTCTTTAATTAATACGTTTAGTATTTGATCGAAATGGCTTTTTGGAAAGGTAAATTGCAATTATTGTTTATTAAAAGGATTTGACAGGGTTAACGGCGAATTGATTAATCGGAGTCATTTCCTTGGGAAATATGAGGTGCAAAAATGGAAAAACTATCGAGTTTAAGAGTTTACATTATTACAATTGCAGGTGCGGTATGTTGGGGACTTATTGGTTTATTTATTGCCCCTTTGTATGCTCGCGGATTCACGGCTTGGGAGGTAGTTGCCATTCGTGGTATTTTTACCTTTGTTATCCTAATCCTAGTTATGACAGTATTTTATCGGGATCAATTACGTACTAGATTAAAAGATCATATTTTTTTCGCTTGTGCAGGAATTTTAAGTGTCGCTTTATTTAATTTTTTTTATTTTGAAGTTTTTTCTCAATCGAGTTTATCCCTTGCAGTAACACTTTTATATACAGGTCCTCTGTTTGTAACCATCCTGTCTCGGCTCTTTTTTAAGGAGTCCCTGACTATTCGTAAAGGGTGGGCACTTGCTCTTGCTATTACAGGTTGTGCCTTTGTTGTAGGCCTGCTGCCACTAGGCCAAGAAGGTATACAAATGAAAACCTTGGTCATGGGGATTTTATCTGGATTTTGTTATGCGTTGTACAGTATTTTCAGTAAACCTGTAACCCAAAGGTATTCTGCATGGACCATTACAACGTACACATTTCTTTATACGAGTATATTCATGTTATTGACAAGTGACATAATTAAAAAGACTGATCAATTTCAATATGCTGATGTTTGGGTGGCAGCGGTGTTGTTAGCTCTAGTATCAACGGTTGCAGCTTTTGTTTTGTATACTTCAGGACTAAAGTATTTAGAAGCTAGTAAAGCGTCCATTTTAGCAACGATTGAACCTATCATTGCAGTAGGAACTGGAGTACTTTTTCTGGGGGAACAACTACGGGGATGGCAGGTGTTAGGAATTGCATTGGTTTTGTATTCAGCCATTCTTGTCGCAGATGGAAGGTCTAAGGCTAAGAAACACGTTGATACCATTTTAGAGGAGGAAAGCACGGTATGATACAACCATAGCAGGACCAATAATCGATAACTTAAAAAACCGAAAAAATTAAAGATTCATTTCGAAACTTAATATTTTCGGTTTTTTCATAGGCATAAGCAGGTCAATAATAATTTTTGATTCATCGCACGAAGAAAAAGCGTTAGCTCTTTCGAGGAGGCCATACGCCGCTGACCAGGGCGCTTGCGCTTTTCTTAATTAATAGAGAACACGCCATAAATAAAAGGTTGCATAGGATTCCCAATTTCTCCATGGGATAGAAATCTTTAGGATTTCCTCTTTGGTTGGCTTTCTATCCATATTAAGTAGGGTTTTAATAGCATTGATTAAACCTGCATCATCGATAGGGAAGGCGGCAGGGAAGCGCAGGCAGCGCATCAGCACATAATTAGCTGTCCATGGACCAATCCCACGTATTTTAATTAAGCTTTTTTCGACCTCTTTAAAGTTTTCGGCTTCCCTTAATTTTTCTTTGGATAATTCACCGCTGGCCATTAATTGCGCAATCCCAATAATATATTCACTCTTTTTAACAGTCATTTTAATATCTGCCAGGTCAATAGGTGTGAGTTTAGCAATTCTTTTGTAGGAGGGGAAGATCCAATATTTTTTGCCTTCCCAATCGATTGACTCACCGAATTTTTCTACAAATTGCTTCTTTAATGTGTAGGCGAAGCTTAAGTTAATTTGCTGCCCTAAGACACCCCAACAGAGTGCCTCAAACAAATCAGGGATTCCGATGAGACGTAATCCATAAAATTTTTCTACAGTCATTTTAAGGAATGGGTCTGTTTTTGCCATTTGATAAAAGGGAGTTAAGTCATTATCAAGGTCAAACCATTCTCGAATATATTGGACGACATCTATAGTCTCCTGCGGTTTACCTTTTAAAAAGTGTACAACCATTTGATTTGAATCATTGACTTTTATTCTGACAAGGGTTGGAATTTCATCAATTGCAATGACCCTTGTAATGGTATCATTTTCAACTTCATACATACATTCATTTTTATTCCGCTCTAGATAACCAAGGTTTGCTTTCAGGTCAAATTCTTCAGGTAGCTCAATTATTACTTTGGATGATTCCTCTTCATAGGTATTTCTAGGATTCGTCACTTTATCTCCCCCGGCATTTTGCTATAATCTATTTTTATCATAAAAGTGTAGAAAACAATGTTTCTATCTTGATGCTACAATCAAAAATCTATTATTTTCCACTTGAATAAGTGTATATTGATTATGTAATTAAAGCTTCTATGAAGGATCTAATAATGAAGGTGAGGAATCATTGTTGAAACCAAAAGTTATTGTCTATAAAAAAGTCGATCCAACCGTTTTGGTGTATGTTCGTAAAGCCTGTGATGTTATTTATTTTGAAGACTTAGATGCAACCACACTTCCTGAATTTTACCAAGAATTAAAGGATGCAGAAGGAATTCTAGGCTCGAGCTTAAAAATTGATGAGAAGTTTTTAGAGCAGGCCCCTAACCTAAAAGTAATAAGCAATATTTCAGTTGGCTACGATAATTTAGATCTTGAGAAAATAACAAAACGAAAAATTATGGCAACCAATACACCTGGTGTTTTATATGATAGTGTTGCCGATACCATTTTTGGCTTATTACTAGCAACAGCAAGAAGAATGCCAGAATTAAACCAGTTGGTCAAGTCAGGGAAGTGGACATCGAAAATTAGTGAAGAGCAATTTGGCGTAGATGTTCATCATAAGACATTAGGAATTATCGGAATGGGAGGAGTAGGTTCGGCTATTGCCAAACGGGCTCATTTTGGCTTTGATATGCCTATTTTGTATCATAATCGGACGCGAAATCCAGAAGCCGAACAAACCTTTCATGCAACCTATTGTTCACTTGAAGAAATTTGTCAGCAAGCTGATTTCATTTGCTTAATGACGCCGCTAACTCCAAACACTGTTAAACTCATCGGGGAAAAGGAATTTAAATTAATGAAGAAATCAGCCATTTTTGTCAATGGTTCGCGCGGGGCTACGATAGACGAGGATGCCTTAGTTTGGGCTCTTCAAAACGGAGAGATTTTAGCTGCAGGACTTGACGTGTATACACAAGAACCAGTAAACCCAGATCACCCGCTGTTGAAAATGGATAACGTAGTCACATTGCCGCATATTGGTTCCGCAACCTATGAAACACGATTGAAAATGGCTAAACTTGCAGCTGAAAATCTAGTGCTTGGTCTCCAGGGAAAACAGCCGCCTTCCTTAATAAATCAAGAGGTGCTAAGCGAAGTCCGATAAATAAAAGGCGTAAAGAATCATTAAAAAAGTGATTCTCTACGCCTTTTTTATCTAAGATGAGGGGAACATCCTCAAAAATCCATCAGGTTTCGGACAATTGGTAATATACAACAATCATTTTCGGGTGCCTGACACCAATTATTATGATAATCTAAATATGGTATGATAGTATTAAATTTGTTTAGAATTACTTCTTAGGAGAGGATATTATATGAGTAATAATGAGGTACCTTCTCTACAGAAGGATGGAAGGTCTATTATAGTAAATCAACGAAATCTATCTAGTTTAATGACTGATCTAAAGTTACTATTTAAAGCAAATGTTTTAACCGCTAATGTCCTGCCGGTTTTTGCAGGATTCTGGTTAGCTTTATATTTTACGGATGTCCCTCTCTCAAGTAATGTGGATTTATTACTTTTGACTATTTTCGGAAGTACAATGGTGATTGCCGGGGCACTTGCGCTCAATAACTGGTACGATGTTGATATTGATACAGTAATGGATCGTACAAAGAATCGTCCAACGGTGACTGGGAATTTCTCACTTAAGCAAGTATTAATCATTGGAATTTCACTTACCGTAGTTGGGTTTATTTTATTACTGTTTACGACATTCGAAGCTGCGTTATATGGTTTCGTCGGATGGTTTACTTATTGTTTTCCCTATACCATGTGGTCGAAACGAAAGTATACCTTTAATACCATAATTGGCAGTGTGTCTGGTGCGGTTACACCTTTAATTGGCTGGACAGCAATCGCACCTGGATTTCAAAAGGTACCAATGATCTTGTTTTTAATCTTGTTTATTTTTCAAATGCCGCATACCTTTGCGATAGCCATTAAGAAATATAAAGAATATAAAGCGGCTGGGGTGGCGATGCTTCCCGTTGTTCGTGGACTCTCCGTGACTAAACGGCAAATGGTCATGTATATTGCTTGCTTGTTTCCATTGCCATTCTTTTTAGATTCACTTGGAACAACCTTTATGGTCATAGCTGCTTTGCTAAACGCAGGGTGGTTGGTGGTAAGTATCAGCGGTTTTTTTATCAAAGATAACCATAAATGGGCCCAAGTGAATTTCTTATACTCAGTTAATTATATAACCATTATCTTCCTCATGATGATTGTGGTTACCTTACCGATCTTCCATCGGTAAAAGAAATTATATGAAAAAGTCTGATCGCTGTAGGCAAATACAATGCCTACAATCGATTGGACTTTTTTTTTATTAATCGGATCTTTTAAACGTATTTATTTTTTAAAATGGGAAGATGTGTGATGCGGTTCACTACACTGAGAATGGTTCCCAACTATGATATAAGTATGAAAATCACAAAGGGGATGATTCGGAATGGGAGCTGCAAAAGGAAACAACAAAACGAAGGCAGGCGAAGTTCAAGAAGCACCGTTAAAAGGAACATGGATTTCCGTAAGTGTTGTGGGAGTAGTCATTCTACTTACGTATTTCTTATTATATGGACTTTACATGTCTAGAGTTTAGGGGGGATTTGGAATGAAGATGCATCTTGATGAAAAAATTTGGCTGACCTTAAGTTTTGGGATAATCATGATTTTTATGTTTATCACAGGCTATCAAGCATTTGCCTTGGATATGGCTCCACCAAGCAATAAGGAAATTATTGATCCACAAAAAGTGGACCAAATCGCACCATTCGATAAACCAGGTGTTACTAAAATTGGTGAAAATGAATATGAAGTTGTGATGACTTTACAAGTATTTAGCTTTAATCCAGGTAATTTTGAAGTTCCTGCTGGTTCTACAGTGCATTTTACACTAACCTCCAAAGATGTGGTCCACGGCTTTGAGGTAGCTGGAACAAACGTGAATGCAATGGTAATGCCAGGACATATTCAAAAAATCACCCAAAAGTTTGATAAACCAGGCACTTACTTAGTGTTATGTAACGAATACTGTGGTGCTGGTCACCAAGCAATGAGTACAACGATTACGGTTAAATAAAGGGGGGAAAGAAAATGCAAACAGCAAAATCACATACACTAAAAGATCAAGCAAATAAAGTAATGGGAATCAGTAAGGAAGATGCCGTTTTAACAAAAACATATATCATTGTAGCATTTACAGCACTACTTCTGGGCGGAATATTAGGACTGCTGCAAGGACTAAATAGGTCAGGACTTCTAGAACTGCCATCATGGCTTAACTATTATCAAGTATTAACAGCACATGGTTTATTATTAGTTGTTGTCTTAACTGCCTTCTTTACGATTGGATACTTTTATGCATCACTTTCCCATACTTTAGGAGGACTGCTGCCGAAAGTAAGGAAGATAGCTTGGATTGGTTTTGGAATGAAGATTGTCGGCTTTATTCTATGCATAGTGCCAATTCTAATGAACGAAGCATCAGTTATGTATACATTTTATCCGCCGATGGCAGCACATCCGGCTTTCTATATCGGGTTAGTATTCATTGCCCTAGGCGTTTGGATGTGCTGCATTGGGGCGTTTATCAATGTCGCTAATTGGAGAAAAAACAACAAAGGTCAACATGTGCCTATTCTTGCTTACTTTGCAACCGGTGTGTTTATCCTTTTGTTCTTTGCTCTAATTCCAGTTGCAATTGAAGTTTTAACCATTATTCCATGGGCCTTTGGGTGGGTTGAAACAATTAATGTCATGGTTGCTCGGACACTATTTTGGGCGTTTGGACACACGCTGGTTAATATTTGGTATTTAACGGCCGTGTCTGCATGGTATGTTGTTGTACCAAAAATTATCGGTGGGAGACGGTGGAGTGATACCTTAACCCGTGTGGTTATTATTGCCTTAGTTGTAATGAACATCACTGGTGGATTCCATCATCAGATTATTGACCCCGGAATTTCTGAAGCAGTTAAATTTATGCATGTATTTATGAGTTTGGCGATTGGTTTCCCATCATTAATGACCGCATTCGCTATGTTTGCTGTATTTGAGCGGACTGCCAGGAAACAAGGTGGAAAAGGTCTAATTGGCTGGTATAAGAAAATGCCATGGGGGGATGTTCGTTTCCTAGCACCATTTATTGCTATGGTCGCCTTTATTCCAGCAGGTGCAGGCGGGATTGCCCAAAGTACAAACCAGCTAGACCAAGTTGTTCATAATACCATGTGGATTGTTGGGCATTTCCATTTAACACTCGGAATGTCGGTGGTAATGACTTTCTTTGGAATTAGTTATTGGTTAGTTCCTTATATTTCAAAACGTGTTCTAACTCCACAAATAAATAGATTAGGCGTAATACAAACTTGGATCTGGACAATTGGTATGATATTTATGTCAGGTGCTATGCATTGGGTTGGATTACTTGGTTCTCCTCGAAGAACATCCTATACAACCTACGGCGATAATGCAACAGCATTAAGCTGGGACCCGTATTTAATGTGCTTAGCTGTGGGAGGAACACTATTAATTATCGGTGTTATTCTTCAAGTGTATGCTGTTGTCAATATGATGTTCTTTGCGCCAAAAGGTGAAACAGAATTTCCGATTGCGGAAGAGGAAGAAAATGCAACCAAAACACCATACTGGACAGAGCGTTGGGGCCTTTGGATTGTTGTTATGCTATTAGTTGTAGCCATGGCCTATGTTATCCCATTAACGGAATTTATCGTCAATGCCCCTCCGGGGTCACCACCGTTTAAAACATGGTGATTACGAAAAGCTAAAAGCCAGTAGGCGCTTTATCTGGAAGGTTTTCAATGAGAGAGATAGCTCGGGTGGCTAAGGCTATCTCTTTCCACTTCAAAAAATAGATGTAGGAAGTGATCTTCATGATCAAAAATAGACATCATACATTTGCATGTTTGCTTGTTATCTTATTTGGCTGTGCATTGTTTTATTTCGGAACAGATGGTTTCACAGCTTTCACGGCAGAAACTGCGCGGGTAAAAGAACTAATTGACGATAAACCCCAATTCCCTAATGTAACCTTAGAAGACAGCAAAGGGAGGGAATATTCTATTTCTGAATTTGAAGGCAAATATGTATTTATTACCTTTTTGTATACGTCCTGTACAACGGTTTGTCCTCAATTAGAAATGAATATGTCGAAAGTTTATGATAAGGTACCAAGCAAATATATGGGCAAAGATATTGCCTTTTTAAGTATCAGCTTCGATCCTTCTAGGGATGACCCAGCCACGTTGGAAAAATATAGAGGCTATTTTAATAGTGACGGTGAAACATGGAGGATGGCAAGAATTGCAAATAAAACAGAATTAGATGCATTGTTAAAAGCATTTGGTGTGATTGTCATTCCCGATGAATACGGTAATTTTGCCCATAATTCAGCTTTTTATATTGTTGATAAAAAAGGCAGACTTCTAGATGTTTTAGACTACAAAAAAACGGATGAAGCTGCTAAAAGGCTTACAGGGATTCTTGACATGGAAGCGGGGGAATAGTTATGAAGCAATCACTATATGGCTTATTGATCCTCCTATTCCTTGCACTGCCTCCTGTGGCAAACTTAATGGAATCTGTCATGATTATTCACATGCATATGCAAATGCCGCTGTTAATTTTCACCGGATTTCTCCTTGCCCGTATTTTTCAACTACGATTCCCACGATTTTTTGAAAAATGGAACGGAAATGGAATACCAGGAATCATATTGTTTATCATCATCGTCGCTTATTGGACACTGCCAAGGTCAATGGATGAAGCATTAACTTTACAGAGTATGGAAGTGTTTAAATTTACTAGTTTACCTATATTGGCAGGGATCCCACTAAGGGATAGCTGGAAAAAACTTAGACCTGTTGGTAAACATATCACTTTTTATTATTTTATTATCATGTTTTCCGCAATGGGGTGGTTATATATATATTCCCCCGTGCAATTATGTAACAACTATTTAATTATTGAACAAATTACTCTAGGCTGGGGATTTATTACAACTGCAATCTGTATGGTCATTTATTTGCTCTATAAGGCTTTTGTCGATCCTAAGAAATACGAGTAATGTATTTTGTGATTTCCAGCATAAAAACATAAAAAACTGTTAGGAACCAAGATCCTAACAGTTTTTTGAATTAGATATTTATTAAAGAATCCTAAGGTTCGTTTGTTATGGTTGCCCTCTTTCGAGCCTTCAGAAACTTGATTACATTTAAAACAATGGTCTTGACTACGGCATAAAACGGTACTGCCAAAACCATTCCCAAGATACCAGCTAAATTTCCGGCAGCGAGCAAGACGATAATGATTGTCGCGGGGTGGGTATCAAGTGATTTTCCAAGAATGAGCGGAGATAATACATTCCCTTCCACCTGCTGGGCTATCACAATAATTAAAATAACTAATAAAGCTTTTGTGGGTGAATCAAATAAAGCTACAATTACAGCGGGTGCACCGCCAAGAATGGGGCCGACATATGGAATGATGTTGGTAAACGCAACAATTACGGCCATAACTAGTGCAAATGGCAGATCGATAATCAGGTAGCCAATAAAAGCAAGTATTCCTACTGATAGGGCAACAATAACTTGCCCTTGTATATAGGAGGAAAGTGTTTCACCCGTCTCTTTCAACATAAGCAATCCTGCTTCCCGATATGATACAGGAAGGAATTTAGTTACAGCCTTAGGGAACTTATGTCCGTCCTTAAACATATAGAACAGTAAAAACGGAACGGTAGCTAGGATGACAGCAATATTGGCAAACACACCAAGGATATTGGAAATACCGCCAGTGATCCTATCCGGCAAGGTATTCGCATAGGCAATCAGTTTTTCTTTACCGGTTTCCAAAAGATCATTTTGCTCCTCCATGATCCATTTGAATTCGGAACTTCGTGAAAGCTTATCAAAATACTGCAAGGTTTTGTTGGCATAATCAGGAAGTGCATTAGCAAGTGCGGTAAATTGCTCTGTGATGGCAGGAACCAAGTTGCCAATCGCTAAAACAAGAATACCAATAAACACTACATAAATTATTAGGATGGCAAGAATTCTTGGCACTTTTTGGCGCTGAAGAAAATTAACGATTGGATTTAGTAAGAAAAAGAGAAATCCGGTTATCAGAATTGGGAAAAAAAGAGTAGAGAAAAAGATACCGATCGGCATAAATAAAAATGAAATCTTTGTTGAAACAAAGATGATGGTTAATATTAGAAGGATTTGGATTAACCCATATTGGAATTTTCTTTTTGACATTATTTTCCCCTTTTTTCAATTGGCTGTGTTAAACTTGTCTGTTGATTTCCGTTCCAGGCGCTTCGCTTTCCGCAGGCGTTGCGGGGAGCCTCCTCGGCGCTTACAGCGCCTGCGGGGAGCCTCCTCGGCGCTTACAGCGCCTGCGGGGTCTCCCCTGCCCCGTACTCCCGCAGGAGTCTTCGCGCCTTCCACTCCAATCAACAGAGTGCTAAAATCAACATTAACGTTTAACACAGCCTTTCAATTAGTTTAACTAAAATTATATCAAAAACTTGGAATAGAAGACAAATAATAGTATTACTTTTGGTGTCAGGCACCAGATGGGGATATTAAAAAAAATGAAACTTTCGGCTTAGTTTGTCGTATACTTAAATGGAATAATTTACATAAGAGGAGAGAAGGGGTGTTGGATTTGGAATTGCAAACAGAAGTAAATATACAAAAAGAGAGTCCTAAGTTATTAGGAATGTTTACGAGTCCTGGAGTGCAGTTTGAGCGAATTAAGCAAAGTCCGAAAATTTGGGTACCATTAACTATTATTAGTATCCTTTATGCCATTGGTATGGCGTTTATGGCTCTATCACTAGACGCTGCTACTTTAATTGCTCAAGGAGTGCCTGAAGATCAAGTTGATTTGGTGTTAACCATAACAAAAGTAACAGTATTAGTTACGGGCATCATTACGCCTATTATTGGTGTTTTAGTGAGCAGTGCTATTCAATTAGCGATTGTCAAGATTGCTAGTTCCACTGTTTCTTTTAAACAATTATTATCTATGAATACTTTTATCATGATTATTGGTGCAGCAGGACTTATATTGAATATGGGAATCAGATATGCCATCGGCGGGGATCCAGAAATATATATTACTAGTTTGGCAGGGCTTCTCAATCAGGATAAAGCTGGTGTTTTAGGTTCCATCGAAGTATTTGGAATCTGGTCTGCTATATTGACTGCCTTGGGACTTCATAAAACAGCGCAAATTTCTAAAGGGCTGGCATGGACAATTGCGGTGATTTTCTTCGTAGTTAGTATTGGCTTTGCTTTGGTCGGTACTCTTTTACAGGGAGCGCCGAAGCTATAATGAAGAAGAAAATTTGGATTAGCATTAGTGTAATATTATTAATTATCATAATGATTTCTGTAAGTGTCTACCGGCAGGTCCTTGCAAAGGGGCATTCCGTTAAGACCACGGAAATCAGCCAAGAAGAAATCTCCTCTCTATTAATGATTCCTGGAACAGTAAAGCTTCCTCAAGAACAAATGGTCTATGCGACACCAGACAAAGGGGATATCAAGAAGCTGCTCGTCAAGGAAGGAGAGACAGTCAAGAAAGGTGCTGTCTTGGCTCAAATAGAAAATCCACAGCTTGAGTTGGAGATTGAGCAGAATAAATTAGCGGTCGAATCCGCTAATTTAAAAATAAACCAAATCGATAAGAAATTGGAGCAACTTGAAGACAAAGAAAAGACCTTAGGTGAGCAGGTTGGAAAAAAGGAAGCGAAAAAGCAGCTTTCTCCTGAATTTGAACAGCTGGAGATGGAAAAGGAACTAGCTAACATCGAACTTAAGCAAACAGAACTTCAAAAAGACTTGATTAGTAAACGCCAGGATGATTTAGAGATTAAGAGTACAATGGCTGGAATTGTTTTGACAGCCAAAAAGCCAGCAACATCACTTGATGCAACAAGCGAACCTATTATACATATTGGGAAATTAGCAGGGATGACAGCATCAGGACTACTGTCCGAATACGATACTCTTAAAGTTAACAAGGGTCAAAGAGTGATCATCAAATCAGAGGCATTGCCGGGCAAAGAGTGGCTGGGTGAAATCACGAAGACATCTATTTTGCCAGAGCAGAACCAAGCGAGTTTGCAAAATGGTACACAGGCTGTGCAGTATCCTGTCACAGTAAAGATTTCCGGTGATACAAAAACGTTGAAACCAGGCTTCCAAGTCATTATGGAGATAGAAACAGATAAAAAGACAGCGATGGTCCTGCCGCTCGATGCGTTATTTGATGAGGGGGATCAGCCCTTTGTATATCTCGTAAAGGATGGAAAAGCGCAAAAACAAAATGTCAAAACTGGCATTACATCAGGAAAGAAGATTGAAATCGTTGAAGGTGTTACAAAAGGAGACAAAGTCATCATTAATGGACCTGACAAACTAAAAGATGGGTTGGATGTGACCGTTAAATGATCCAGCTAGAATCCATCTCAAGATCGTTTTTGTTGGGAAAAGAAAGTGTACCTGTCCTAAATGGTATTAGTCTATCCATTCATAAAGGTGAATTTGCTGCCATCATGGGTCCATCTGGCTCAGGAAAGTCAACCTTAATGAATATTATTGGTTGTTTGGATAAACCGACAGAGGGTGAGTATTATCTTGGCGGGGAAAATGTCTCTCATTATAATGACAAGGAATTGGCCAGGGTTAGAAATCAATCGATTGGCTTTGTCTTTCAGCAGTTTCATTTGCTCCCGCGCTTGACGGCCTTAAAAAACGTTGAATTACCAATGATTTATGCAGGAATCTCCAAAAAAGAGCGCCAGGCTCGTGCAGAAGAGGCATTAATGAAAGTAGGTCTTGCCGACCGCATGAACCATCTGCCTAATGCTCTATCTGGAGGACAGAAGCAACGTGTTGCCATAGCGAGAGCTATTGTCAATACACCAAAGATTATTCTAGCGGATGAACCCACAGGTGCCCTTGATTCAAAAACAAGCAAGGACATTATGGAACAATTTAGTGAACTGAATAATGAAGGAGTAACGATTATTATTGTTACCCATGAATCAGAAGTGGCTGAATACGCGAACAGAACAATTATGGTTAGGGATGGAATGATTCAGTCGCCTTTTGATGGTGTTAGGGGGCCGGCAGGATGAGTTTTATGGAAAATCTTATTATGGCATTAAGCTCACTAAAGGCCCATAAAATGCGGAGTATTCTAACAATGCTTGGGATTATTATTGGGGTGGGAGCTGTTATTATCGTCGTAGCCATCGGACAGGGCGGGGAAGCGATGCTGAAATCACAAATTACTGGGCCCGGGAATACGATTGAGTTATTTTATCAGCCTTCCGATGAAGAAATACGTGCGAACCCCAATATATTTCAGCAAGCTCCCTTCAATCAGGAAGATATCAGAGCGTTGGAACAAATTACGGAAATTAAAAGTGTTGTTGCGTCAAGCACCCAATTGTCTTCTGTTAAATTTCAAAAAGATTCCGTGGATGCCTCTTCAACTGGAATTAATCAGGCCTATATAAAATTAAATGAGTTGAAAGTTGCAAAGGGAAGGAGCTTGTCAACCTCTGATTTTCTTGGCGGCCGCCGTGCAGCATTAATCAGTAATAAATTGCAAGAGGAACTATTTAAAGGGAAAAATCCAGTTGGAAAGGTTGTTATGGTTGCCAATCAACCGATTGAAATCATTGGGGTTTTAGAGAAACCAACTGGTCTTCTATCATTTGGGTCAATGGAGGTTTATCTGCCTTTCCAAACGTGGAAAACGATTTACGGTAGCAGTGATTTTACCCAAGTAACCCTGCAAGCAGCGTCAGCTGAACAACTGCAGGTCGCAGGTAAAAAGGCTGCTAAATTATTAAATAATCTGCATAGGACGGATAAATCCTACCAAGTTATTAATATGGAAGAAATCGCTCAAGGGGTAGGACAAATCACAAAAATCATGACATTAATTATCGGGAGTATAGCAGGAATCTCATTATTTGTTGGTGGAATTGGTGTTATGAATATCATGCTCGTATCCGTGACCGAAAGGACAAGGGAAATCGGGATTCGTATGGCGCTTGGAGCTACCCGAGGACAAGTGCTGACTCAATTTTTAATTGAATCGATGACACTAACTTTTATAGGAGGTATGCTCGGGATTTTGCTTGGCTGGGGAACGTCCACCATTGTTAGTTTCTTTGCAGGTTGGCCATCCTTAGTGTCTTGGCAGGTGGTAGTAGGTGGGATGTTGTTCTCAATGGTTATTGGGATTGTGTTTGGACTACTTCCAGCAAACAAGGCTTCTAAGCTTGACCCGATTGATTCCCTAAGATATGAATAAGGAAAGATGAGGAAACTAGATCGAGGGTCTACACGAAGGTGTAGGCTTTTTCCTGTTATTGCCGTATAGTTATCAGTTTGCAGATTATGGGTAATGTGATAATATAATTACAGGAATATTCAGATAATAATTCGTGGTAGGATTGACTTAGAATAATAGTTTAGAAGGAGTCGAGATGAGCATGGAGAGACTTAGTGTAGAGAGCAAAGGTTATTTTGGGGAATTTGGCGGAAGTTTTGTTCCCGAGGATTTGCAAGTGGTAATGAACGAATTAGAAGATCAATTTAATCGATATAAGGATGACCCTGAATTTATATCGGAATTCAAGTATTACTTAAAAGAATATATTGGTAGAGAAAATCCATTAACGTTTGCAGAAAATTTAACCAAACAAAATCAAGGGGCAAAAATATATCTGAAACGAGAAGATTTAAACCATACGGGTGCACACAAAATTAATAATGCCATTGGCCAGATTCTTTTAGCAAAACGAATGGGAGCAAAGAGAATTATTGCTGAAACAGGTGCAGGACAGCATGGTGTGGCCACAGCAACTGCCTGTGCCATGTTTGGGATGGAATGCATTATTTATATGGGTAAACTTGATACGGAACGCCAAGCGCTCAATGTCTTCCGAATGGAATTACTAGGTGCGAAAGTAGTTCCTGTTGATAAAGGCCAAGGGCGTTTAAAGGATGCTGTAGATGAAGCCTTGGGTGACTTGGTGCAAAACTATAAAAATACCTTTTATTTACTTGGTTCGGCTGTAGGACCGCATCCTTATCCGACCATGGTCAAGCACTTCCAGGCAATTATCAGCGAAGAATCGAAAAAGCAGATACTTGAAAAAGAAGGAAAACTGCCGACAGCGGTGATTGCTTGTGCTGGAGGTGGCAGCAATGCCATTGGTGCTTTTGCCCATTATATTGACGAAAAAGGTGTGCGCTTAATTGGGGTCGAACCAGCTGAGGCACCAACTTTGACGGAAGGAATTCCAGCGGTGATTCATGGCTTTAAATGTTTAACATTACTTGATGAAAACGGGGAGCCTAAACCAACGTACTCGATTGCTGCGGGGCTGGATTATCCTGGTGTTGGTCCTGAGCACAGCCATTTGAAAACAAGCGGGCGAGCAGAGTATGTAACAGTGACTGGGCAAGAGGCCCTAGAGGCATTCCAATTGTTAAGCAAAACGGAGGGAATAATCCCTGCGTTAGAAAGTTCACATGCCGTCGCATATGCTATTAAGCTTGCAAAAGAATTATCTAACGAAGATGTCCTAATTGTTAACCTATCAGGACGCGGTGATAAGGATGTTGAGCAGGTGTTTAGGATGTTGAAAAAATAATAATATACATAAGGATAAGCCGATAAATGGCTCATCCTTTTTTGTTTCTAGGGGGAGCAGTTCTTTGAAAGACTTATTATTAATAAAAGGTTATAAAGATCATGAGTATTTAAGGAAAAGCTTTAATCAATTGGCCACTGATACGTTTGGAATAGAGTTTGAAACGTGGTACAAAAATGGATATTGGACAGATAAGTATCTGCCGTATTCATTTGTTGTTCATAATAGAGTGGTAGCTAATGTATCCGTTAATCTTGTAAACTTGGTCGTAAATGCGGATGTTAAACAAGCAATCCAAATCGGTACTGTCATGACACACCCTGATTATCGAAATAAGGGATTGTCGAGACGCTTGATGGAGATTGTGTTAGACGAATATAAACATGTTGATATGATTTATTTGTTTGCCAATCAAACAGTATTGGACTTTTACCCGAAATTTGGATTTTCTTCTAGAGATGAAGTGCAATTTATATTGGACTATCATCATATGCCTCCATCGTCTTCTAAAATGAGAAAATTAGATGTTAGCAATTCAGATGATTTAGAGTACATCTATAATTTAGCGAGGAATCGTAAGGTTTTGTCGGAAGTATTCGGAACTTCAAATTGTGAGGAGCTCCTCATGTTTTATTGTATTATGGTTTTTAGCCAGGACCTCTACTATCTTGAGAATGAGAACGCACTGGTGATCTTTCAAAGAGAGGGGGATTGTATCCACCTTTATGATATTGTCAGTTCTCGAAAGGTAAATTTTCAAACAGTGTTAAGTGCGATTGTCCCGCTGGATTGCAGTAAAGTCTTTTTCCATTTTCATCCCGATCAGCATGAATTAGGATATGAAAAACAGCTATATAAAACCGATAATGTCCTTTTTATAAAGAATCAAACAAACGTCACGTTACCAAATGAATTCAAACACCCGCTTACTTCACAGGCATGATGGTGCCTGACACCATTAGATAACTCCATTAGAGAACAGCTAGTACATATTACCCATTTGCTATTAGCGGTTCTTTTTTTATATCTGGGGGTTAGAGAATGTTTCTCGAGTTTATTGAATATATTTAAACAAATAATCTATGGAATTTGGTTGATAAAGGGGACAAGTATGATAAGTAACAGGATGAACTTTTATATGGATTTAAGCAGAGCAGAGGCATGTTCTTTTTATAAAAGGCTATTGTTCATTTTTTTTGGTGCTACGCTTGTAACCTTATCCTTACAATTATTTTTGGTGGAAAATCATGTGATTGATGGAGGAATTATCGGCATAAGTATCCTGCTAGCTCATATTACAAAAGAAGAAATAGGATTGTTTTTGTTGGTATTAAACACACCTTTTTTCCTCCTTGCCTATCGGTTTCTAGGAAGAAGGTTTCTTATGCTCAGCATATTCGCCATCCTCATTCTTTCGTTTGAAACCTATATATTCGATTCACTTCCGGTCCTCACCACTAACCCCCTCCTAGTAATTGTCCTTGGCGGAATAAGTTTAGGACTAGGTGTCGGCATAACGATTCGATTCGGTGGCTGTTTTGATGGAACAGAAGTGATAGCTATCCTCTTAAGTAAACATTCTTCATTTTCAATCGGACAAATTATCTTGTTATTGAATGTATTCATTTTCGGGAGTTCCATTTTCATCTTTGGGTTAAGTGAGGCCATCTACTCCTTAGCAACCTTTCTGGTAGCCTATCGAACGATCGATCTATCTATTCAAATTACTTAGAAGAGTATTTTGAGATGATGAGATTCCTAGATAAAAGCTTAAAATAGAATCCGCCAAATTTAAGGAAATGCCCATTCAATTAGCGAACGGGCATTTTTTTATCATTATTGATTTTTTAAAAATTCTATTACTCTTTCATTTACTAAATCATTGGCCTCGGTTATATAAATGTGGCCAGCACCGGTAATTGTCAAAAATTCAGCATTTGGAATTTTCTCAGCTAAGGTTACCCCATTTTGATAGGGAACTAATTTGTCTTCGTCTCCATGGATAACCAAGACAGGGCATTCGATTTGGTCAATCACGTTGGAGGTATCGTGAGCTAAGCAGGCTTGAAGTTGAAGAATATAGGCGTAAGGGAGAACAGGTATCTCTATTCTTCTTTGTATGTCCTCTGCTACTAATTCACGTTGTTTTTCTATAAATGACTGACTGTATAGGATTGGAGCGGTGGCCCAAGCCATTTCTTCTGGTGTTGCAACCGCAGAACCCCTTGAAAGCATTAGCATCGAGACTTCTGCACTAGGCTGGACATGGGTTGCACCCCCAGAGGTTGTACAACCTAACACAAGAGAACGGACCCTAGAAGGATACAATAGTGATAATCTTTGTGCAATCATCCCACCCATAGAAATGCCGTATACATGGGCTGTTTCTACTCCGGCAGCATCCAAGACACATTTAGCATCTTCCGCCATTTGCTCAATTGAATAGGGGAAATTTGGTTTGCCGCTAAGACCTGTCCCGCGATTATCAAAAATAATTACTTTAAAGTGCTCACTGAGAGCAGGGAGTGTCCTGAACCAAGATTTTGAATTTAGTGATAACCCCATTATTAAAAGCAATGGTTCACCCTCTCCGTGAACCTCATAATAAAGATTAATCCCATTTCCAGTAGCTATTGGCATTAATTCAATCCTCCCTTAGCTTACTTTTGAGTGTTTCTTTAAAAAGTTGCGAATAACTCTATTAAATGCGTCCTTTTGTTCTAATTTGGCAATATGACCAGTATTCCTAAGGATCACAAATTCAGAGTGGCGTATTTGTTTGTGCATACCTTAGCGTCATTCCTTGGTGGACAAATGTTTTTATTCGGTGCCTGACACCAGATAATATTATTTAAAAATCGTTCCGGTAATTTTTGGGATTTCCTTCGGTCTAAAGGAGTGTTTTGAAGATGTTTGTTTAATTTAACAGCATTAATTTTTCGCTCTTTTAAGGGACGAAGACTTTTGTGGATATTGTCGAAAGAGGGAGGTTTACAAAACCTCAGTTTACTACAATAATATTAACTATATTACTATTCTAATTAATGATTTTGGGGACCCTTCGAAGCAATTGCAGCTATTTTTAATAACATGAAAGGTCCAGCACTATTCTTAGCCTCAAAGCTTCTAATTATGTTTATGGTCATATACTAGATGTTGACGGTGGGACAACTGCCAGTGTACAGTAAATAGAAGAAACTGGTCAGTTAGTGAAGAGGGATGTACATGGAGTCCATGCATCAAGACAGAGATTCTTTTTATAAAAAAATAGAAACAGAAATCAATAAGAGAATCCATGCATACACAAATAACAGAAAATTCACTATTGCATTTGGAAATGCTATGGAAACACATGTGAAGCATTTAAAAATTCACAGAAGATTAGCAACAAGAAGATTAAATCAGCTTGGACTTCCAAATAAAGATGAAATAAGTGCTATTTCTGTAAGAATCGTAGATTATGAGGAAAAGTTAGATCTTTTGGATGAATCTATCTATTGGATGAATAAAAGACAGAAAGAGAACCGGAACAAGTTAAAAATGATTCGTGAATCATTGGGAGCTTTGCAAGCAGTATTGGAAAAGGAAACACGGGAAATCCACGCATGTAAACTAAAAAGCTTGGAAGAAGAGCTAAATGAGTTAAAACAATTATTTGAATTGAATTTGGAGGAGAAAAAACATGACGAATAAAACTGAAAAAGTATTAGAATCAGAAAATCAAAAAGTAGAGGTTGAAGAGGAACAAGATGCTTCAAGCTTAGACCTTCTTTGGAAGTTAGGATTCAATGAATTAGATGCTTGGGAAAATCGCTTAAATAAACGAGATACACTTTTCTTAGAAGCAGTCAAGAACTACGTGGAAATGCTTAAACAGAATCAGGAAAATGCCCTCACCGTTTCGACGCAATTTGGGATGGAACTTAAAGAGTGGGAGGAGGCAGTGCGCGAAGAATTACTTATGACCACCACTCCACTACAGCAGTTCTTTCCTGTGAAATCATATGAAGAAATTAACAAAGTTGTTGAGGACATTCAAACTAAAACAGCTCATTTATTATTAACCCCAACTAAAGCATTATTAACAGGACAATTAAATTCTTTAGATAAATATGTAGAAACCGTTGAACAGTATATTGCTTATCGAAAAAATGGCAGAGAAAAATATATTGAGAGTGTTAAGAAAACCAGCAATGTTTTATATGAAAATCAAAAAGTATTTGTAAATATGTTTTCTAAGCAAGTGAAATCTGCGATATTGCCATTTCAGAATTATATGAAGGATTCTACCGATCAATCCAAATAATGACTAAAAAGGAGTGAGAGTAATGTCTGGTAAAAAACCTTACGATCCAGTTGAATCCTTTCAGGAGCTTAGTCAATTATGGGAAAAACAAATAAATGATTTTATCAATCATTGGACGGCTAACAAGGATTTCATAAAAATGTCTAATGCCGGAACGGAAATTAATTCTCGGTATCTTGAGGCATTTAAAAAGAATCAGGAAACACTTGCAAGCGTTCTAAATTTACCAACTAAAAATGATATAGCTAATGTTGCATCATTAACGGTCCAAGCCGAGGAAAAAATTGAAGCTCTTGAGGAACAAATCTTGGATTTGCAGGATTCCATGAAGTCGCAAACTAGAGAAATCGAGAGTGTTGTGGATATTGCAAAAGAAATCATTAAATTAACAAAGCAGCTTAAAACAGAGTTAGTAAAAACGAAAAAAGAGCAAATAAAGACCAAAGAATTAAAGGCCGAACTCCAAGAAATGAAGTTAGAGTTAAAGAAATTAACTAATTTTAAAGAAGAATTTGAGTCATTAAAAGGTCTTCTTGAAAAGGACAAAGAAGTGGAGCGGGAATTAGCAGAATCAGAGAAATCGAAATAAATGAAATGGAGGGGGGAGCTTGGGAACAGAAGCACCGTTCAAGGGAAGCATTCCAGAATTTGATTATCAAAAAGAAATGGACCGTTGGGCGAATGTCGTAAAACTTTTATCTGAACCTGAACCCAAGGTTGCTCAGACTCCAAGGACTGAAGTATGGAGAAAGAATAAATCAGTTTTATGGCATTACCCTGCCAAACAGAAAAAGTATGAGATTCCATTATTTTTTGTGTATTCGCTTTTTAATAAACCATATATTTTAGATATTGATCCTAAGAAAAGTGTGATAAAAAACTTAACTGAGATGGGCTATGAAGTGTATTTATTGGATTGGGGTACACCAGGCTATGAAGACAAAAAGATTGGTATCGATACGTATGTCGAGAAATATTTAAAAACGGCTGTTAAGCGGGCGCTTCGCCATTCTGAAGCGGAGGAAATTTCACTCGTTGGATATTGTTTAGGCGGTACGATTGCCTCTATCTACGCATCTGTAGCCGAGGAACCAATAAAAAATTTAATCGTAGCCACGGTTCCTATTGATTTCAGTACGTTTGTAGGGCCGGAAAAATGGGTGGAAGGTCTCCAAAGTGGAGATATTAATATCGATCTTTTTCTGGATGTTTATGGAGTTGTTCCCCCTAAATATGTGGAATTGATGTTTAGAGCCATTGGATCACCAATCTATTTTACCAATTATACCATGCTTTTAAATCGGGCCCACGATTCCCGTTATGTTGAAAAATGGCGCCGGATGAATAAATGGACACAGGATCAAGTGCCTTTTGCTGGTGAAGCCTATAAACAATTTGTCAATGAATTGATTATAGGTAACAAGCTGGTTAAAGGGGAGTTGATGGTTGGGAAAAAGGCTGCGGATTTGAAAAATATTCGTGCCAATCTATTCGTAGTTTCAGGGTCTAGAGACAATTTAGTTTTAGAAGAGCAAAGTAAACCAATTATAGATTTAGTATCGAGTGAAGACAAAACGTATGTTTGCATTGAATCAGGGCATGTTGGTCTTGCATTATCTGGTTTATTAGCAGAAATTGTTGATCAATGGGCGTCTAGTCGTTCCAATCGTCTTTTTTAAATATAGATTGGAATAAACAGATATATTCCAGTAGGGCAAGTTAGGAGAGGAGAGAGGTTTCCTCACTCCTAACTTGCTCTTTTATGTTTGTTCAAAAATGACCTCAGAACTTTATTGAATTCATCCTTTGCCTCTAATTTAGCAACATGGCCGGTGTTCCTGAAGATGACAAATTCTGAGTGCCTAATTTGTTTATGCATTAGGAACTGAACCCAAACGGGTATAACTGAATCGTACTGCCCGCCTATAATTAGCGTTGGCACTTTTATCTGTGGGAGTAATGTTATGTTATTTACTTGTAAACAAGCCTCCATTGATTTAAAAAAGAATTCACGGTTTGGCTTGTAAAATTTAGAGAAGGTCTCGATATTTTCTTTACTCCATGAATAAAGACAAACCTTTGCAGATCTTTCTGTGACCATTTCAGGTGATTTAATTTCCCCTAAGGCTTTCCTGAAATTAATAAAAAGCGTTCCGAATTGCTTTGGAGCATAATGGTAAGTACTTACTAGCATCAAAGACCGGCACATTCCAGGTGCTTGACGATAAATTTCTTGGGCAACCATTCCCCCCATTGATAACCCGCATATGTGTGCGCTTTCAATTCCCAGCTCTTTTAATATACTAATGACATCATAGGCAAAGCTTTTGATGGAGATCTCCCCTGGTGCAGTGTACTCTCCATGCCCCCGTAAATCAGGGATGATTAAATCATACTGATTCGCAAACTCAAACTGGTTTGCCCAGCCCTCCTTTACTTCACCTAGACCGTGAATAAAAACCAAAGGCTCACCTGCACCAAACCGCAAATAAGGAATTCCGGAGTAACTTTTGAATATTTCACTCAACATTCATTCCTCCTAGTTGTATAATAACAACTGTTATTTCCAATATTTGAATGGTCTAAATGGGTATAAAAGTACGATTATTTTATTATATATGTAATTATGGGGAAATATTACATATGGATGTAATGCACAGATATCAGAGTTACCTGTCTCAAAAGATAATCGTGTAAAAAGAGAGAAGGTTTTTAGCTAAAATGGAGTGAATTGGAGTACAACCTGGCATTTTTGAGTTATGATAAAAGGATTAAGGACGTTAATTGAAAATGAGGTTCCCTTATGATAAAAAAGTATCTGACATTTCAAAAAAACAATGGAATTGCTCCGTATATTTGGACGGTTCTTGGCATTTTACCGTTTTACTTTATTTTTCAATCCCCCTCAACTATTGAAATAGTAGTGGGGATATTACTCACATTATTATTCTTTATTCTTTACAGAATTGCGTTTATATCTAAAGGCTGGCCCGTCTATCTATGGACGTTGATCCTGATTGGTATTTCTATTACTGCCACAAGTCTTTTCAATTATGTTTACTTTGCTTTTTTTCTTGCTTATTTTATCGGCAATATTAAAGAAAGAATTGCTTTTTTAACGTTGTATTTTATTCATTTGTTTAGTACGTCGGTATCCATTAACTTCAGTATTGTCATGCAAGAAAAATTATTTCTACAGCAATTACCCTTTGTTATTATCATCTGGATTAGTGTTATCCTCCTCCCGTTTAGCATCCATAACAGGAAGGAAAGAGGTCAACTGGAAGAAAAGTTACTGGATGCCAACAAACGGATTTCAGAGTTAGTTAAAATAGAGGAAAGGCAGAGGATTGCCCGGGACCTTCATGATACCCTTGGACAAAAGCTCTCACTTATTGGGTTGAAAACGGATTTGGCCCGAAAGTTAATCTCAAAGGACCCGGAGCAAGCACGGAATGAATTAAAGGATGTCCAGCAAACAGCCCGAACAGCATTAAGTGAGGTGCGTAAGATGGTGTCATCGATGCGTGGAATCCGACTAAGAGACGAAATTGCCCGTGTAGAACAAATCCTTCACGCGGCTGAAATTAATTTTAGCAGTGAAGGAGATTTTACTCCATCAAATGTTACTCTGTTTACAGAAAACATTCTCAGCATGTGTATGAAGGAAGCTGTAAATAATGTTGTCAAACACAGTGGTGCGAAATCTTGCTTCATATCCATTATTCAATCAATGCAGGAATTGGTAATGACCATTCGCGATGATGGAGTATTTAAGGGGGAGAAAGAGTCGATGCAAGGCTGCCATGGGCTGATTGGCATGAAAGAGCGTTTGGAATTTATTAATGGGAGTCTAGAAATGATAACCAAAGAAGGAACCACATTGATCATAAAAGTACCAAATGATGTTAAACCAAGGATGGAAAAGGAGGAGAAAAATGATTAAAATCGTGATTGCTGAGGATCAGCAAATGCTATTAGGCGCTTTTGGTTCACTTCTTAACTTGGAAGAAGACATGGAAGTGGTTGGAAAGGCATCAAACGGTGAAGAGGCCGTGTTACTGGTGAAAAAATTCCAACCTGATGTCTGTATTATGGATATCGAAATGCCAGGTAAGAGTGGTCTAGATGCAGCAGAAGAACTAAAGGGTCTAGGCTGTAAAGTAATCATATTAACTACTTTTGCCAGAACCGGTTACTTCCAACGTGCGTTGAAAGCAGGTGTGAACGGGTATTTGTTAAAAGACAGTCCAAGTGAAGAGTTGGCAAGTTCAATCCGTAGTGTAATGTCAGGAAGAAGAATTTATGCACCAGAACTTATGGATGATGTGTATGGGGAGGAAAATCCATTAACAGACAGAGAAAAAGAAGTGTTGGAGCTCGTTGCAGATGGTAAAAATACAAAGGAAATCGCAGAAGAGCTAAGTATCAAGACTGGAACAGTTAGAAACTATATCTCAATAATCCTAGATAAACTTGAAGTAAAAAACCGTATCGAGGCGATTACTCAATCCAAAGAAAAAGGCTGGTTTAAATAAGTTGTCAATGAACGGTGTCAGGCACCGTTCATTTTTTGTTTCTTCATAGTAGACCAAATCCAATCCATTAGGAATAAGCAACTAGGCTTCAGCTGCGGTATGGTACTGCTTATCAATAAAACCTTTAATATAATCAAAAACTTCCCGAGGACGTTCTTCAGGAAGGGCGTGTCCAGAATCTTTTAAAACAATGAGCTCTGAATTAGTTAAATCCTTGTTTAACTTCTCACCAATATTAAGGGGCATTGATTTATCATGATCCCCCCATAGTAATAAACAAGGTGTTTTTATTTGGTTAAGAATTTGGGCAGGCAAGTCTCCTTCGCGATCACGAATCATTCTTGTAAGAGCTACAAAAATTTCATCTGTTAAAAATGGTTGTAAGTAACTGTTAATCATTTCGTCATTAATAATGGCGTGATTATAAAGTGCGTCCTGAAGATTCTTCTTGACCCCCGTCCGTGCAAACCAATATTTTACGAAAAGATGGAAATAGGGTAGGTAACTTGTAATAATCAAAGGCAATTTTGAACGCTTGAGATAAGCTGAACTGCAGAGAAGAATAGCTTTGTCCGCAAGTTCTGGCATCATATGGAGGATATTTAAAACAATTTGTCCTCCCATAGAATGACCAATAAACGTCATTTTTTTAAGCCCTAATGATTCTGTAAGCTGGATTACTGTATCGGCTAAATTTTTGTAAGAATATACATAGCGGTTACATTTGGCGCTTTTCCCAAAGGGAGGAAGATCAATAGATAGAACCTGGTACTCCTTTTTCAATAAAGAAATTAAATGGCGAAATGTGAAGGTGGAAGAAAGGAAGCCATGTAATAAAACAAACGTTTTTTCAGATGTGTGATTAGGATAAAACTCGTAATAAACATTAATGTTATTTACTGGTTGATAACCTGCCAAGACGGTTTGTTCCATCAAGATCTCTCACCTACTCTTGTTAATAAAATAGATGAGTATAATGTTCCCTAAATATCTGTACATACCCAAAAAATATAGCCTAAAAATAAAAACCCATTAATATCAGCAATTTATATAAATTTCAAAATAACAGTACAAACCTCCCATAAGAATCTGATAAAATTTAATAAAAATGGTTATTTTTGGTGAAGTGTCCATCCGTCGTGGAAAACTTGAGAGAGTGTCTTTTTGCGGTGCCTGACACCAAATTTGGGGGGAATGTAGGTTGTCAATTATTGAAGCGTTTGATGTGGATAAGGCGTTTAATGGGCGTGATATTTTAAAGGGTGTTTCTTTTTCGATTAAGGAAGGTAGTATTATTGGTCTGCTTGGACCAAATGGGGCTGGAAAGACAACGATGATTCGTTTGTTAAATGGAGTAATTAATGCTACGAGCGGTAAGATGAGGGTAATGGGATATGACCCTCAAACAGAGGGTGATGAAATTAGAAAGAGGGCGGGGATTGTAACGGAGAGTGCCGCCCTGTACCATGACATGAGTGCCTGGGATAATTTGGTCTTCTTTTCTAAAATCTATAATGCCTATGACCCCAAGCGTATCACTCATCTACTTGAGCAATTTGAAATGATTGAAAAGAAGGACCATTTGGTGGGCACGTTTTCAACGGGGATGAAAAAAAGAATTACCCTAGCAAAGGCCCTGCTACATAAACCTACGCTTTTGTTCTTGGATGAGCCTACAAATGGGTTAGACCCTGAAGGGATAAACGATGTGATTCATTACCTGAAAAAAGTAAATAAGGAAGAAAAGGTCACGATTGTCATCTGTTCACATGTTCTGCACCAACTGGAAACTATTTGTGACACCTTCCTATTTTTAAAGGATGGTCAAATCGTTGAGAAGGGAACTAGAAGTGAATTAGAGGATCGATATTTGACGAATGTTACTTTATTGGTTGAAACTGGTCTCTTACCAATCGACTCTAAGACATATAGGGGCTTTGCTTACATTAGAAAAGATCGGCATAATATTGAGTTTAATCTTCCCTCAAAAAATGAAATACCAGCTCTACTTAAGAGTATTTTAAGCGAAACGTGGATTCATTCGTGTGAAATTACCAATAGAAGTTTGGAGTCTTTATATTTTAAAATAAGGGGTGAAAAGCATGAATAAGAACATTATTGCTGCCGTCGCTCAAAAAGATATTAAGAATACTTTTTCTTCCAAAAAGATATGGGTACCAATGATAATCCTACCTTTATTTCTATGCATTTTTCTCCCAGCAATATTTGCGTATGTTGGTCTAAATACAGAATTAATTGGGGAATCCTCAAAAGATTTAGAAAAACCAATCAATGCCATCATTAAGAACTTTCCGAATGAAGAGTTAAGAAATACCCTATCTGCGCTTCCCACACTTGGTTACAAATCGGTTTATTTTTTCTTAAACTTTATGATCATCCCGTTTTTCTTAATGTCTGCTATTATCAATTCTATGGTTACTTCTTCGAACAGCTTTGCAGGGGAGAAGGAGAGAAATACATTGGAAACTTTATTATTTGCTCCGATCACAGTTTCTGAATTGTTTTTTGGCAAGGTGATTGCATCCTTCATCCCTACAATCGCCATAACGTTTGCAGCTTTTTTACTAAATGCCGTGATTGTAAATCTAATTACTTATCGGATTTTTAATGAAATTTTATTTATGAATTCAACCTGGTTACTTTTAATGTTTTGGGTGATCCCAGCCTTAGTAATTTTTAATATTGTTTTGAATGTGCTGGTTTCCGCCAGAGTAAAATCTTTTCAGGAAGCACAACAATTTGGCGGTATTATGGTGTTACCTGTCGTCGGCCTTATTATCAGCCAAGTTAGTGGGCTTTTCTTCCTAAGTCCACTAACCTTATTCTTAATTGGAGTTGGTTTACTGGTGGCTAATGGAATCCTACTTAAAATCATCACCAAATTTAACCAGAGAAACACCCTTTTTGAAAGCCAAATTCACTAAAATCCGCATTTGTCTCCCTGGGGTGCACAAGTGTCTTTGTGTGGTGCCTGACACCAATCTTTTTTGCGAAAATTTTTTTGGTTTTTTTGAATAAAGTGTTTGAATTTTTAGAAAATTAACTGTATAATTAGAAAAAACGTAAGGAGTTGATTTCCATGGAAAAGAAATTACTTAATTCACCACAACATTCGGATGAGAATACAGATGCTGTTGTTGCAGAAATGTTTCTAAAAAATGCCCTGCTAGAATTTAGACGGGAGAAAATCCGCAAGGAAATCGACCACACATTACTAAACGGGGATAAGGAACTATTCCTAAAATTAACAGAAGAGCTAAAAAAGATTTCTTAAGTTATCGATTAACGGATCCTATTATTCTAAAAAGAAGCCTATCCAATATATGGATGGGATTCTTTCTGTTTACATATAAATGAATGTCATTAACAATAATCTAATTTTATAAATGATTCAAAAAAACTAGGAACTTATCCAATGGGATAGGTTCCTTTATTCGGGGATTCCTCACAAGTTTTGTTCTCAGTTATTATCGTCATCACCGCTGTGTCTGTTTTGATGAGCGCCGTCATCGGTTTTATTATCGTCATCACTATCGTTATCATCATCGTGCTCAACACTAACAACTTTTCCAGTTTCAGCATCGATCCTTACCTCTGCTTCACCCGTGTTCGTGATTAGCTCTACTTTATATTCCATTCTACCATGCTCAAATTCTTGTTCAATTTCATCAACTGTTCCATTTACTTCACTAAGTGCAATCTCTGTTGCCTTTTCCACCGTTATTAAATTAGGATTTGCCGCTGCTGTACTATTGCTGTCATCAGATTCCACTTTAATAGTTGTTTGGCCTTGGTCATTTCCATTTACATTTGTACTTATTTTTTTATCTTCCTGATGGATAGAGTCCTCAGCTCGTGTATCATTTTTTGAAGCCCCCGCTGCAACGGCACCGCCCAAGATTAATAACCCAGATAATGCACCAACAATAAATTTATTTTTCATTAATAATTCCTCCTTTGTGTTTGTTTACTACACTTATAGAATATCCAGTGAAGATTAGAGCAAAAGGGGGAATAACATTAGAAATTAATGAGAATTATCATTAGGTAAACTATCTGTTCTTTACTTTAGTCATCATCTTCCTTTTTATCGTCCTTGCCGCGTTGTTTAGAATCATCACTCTTATCATCATCATCATCATCACTACTGCGATCGTCCCATGAAACGGATATAACATTGCCTGTAATGGAATGTATTTGTACAATTGCTTCTCTGTCATCTTGTGTCTCAATTTCGACCAGGTAGTAGGTTTGTTCGCCTTTAGTCTCCAGCCAAATATGTTCAACAATCCCATTCACTTGTTTTTTTGCAATATCGCGAGCCTCTTTCTCGGTAAGCCGCCTAGAGGAGGTATTGGTTTGAGTAGTAATGGAGGAAAGAATCTTTCCTGTAAGTGCATTCACTGAGAGTGTAGTTTGATTATTTCCTTCTTTTACAACAGCCTTGTAAATCGTTTCGTCCTCATTGACTATTTTTTCAAAGGATGTAATCGTTCCTTTAACCTTGGCTAAGATGATTTTTCTAATTTCATCTTCTGATTTAAATGTAACCTCTGGTTCATTAAGAGGTGGAGACTTCGATTCTTTTTTGACAAATGAAAGGACTTTTCCAGAAATCGCATTTAGTTCGATCTGATAAATAGTATCCTTTTTCTCTAAATCTATATGGTATTGCTTGTCAGTTAAGTTAATTTGAATAACAGTTCCCTGATAGCGGTCCTGGACAAGTTTTTGCGCTGCCTGTTTTGATAGAATTTCAGCCGATGCTTCGGTCGGACCGAATCTTTGCCAACTAAAATAAATGAGAAAGGCAAAAAAAAGAAAGCCTATTATCACCCAAATCCCAGTTTTTTTCTTCATAATATCACCTCACCACGTTAAGTACATTTATTTTCTAATATGAAGATTAGAAAATGCTGAGAAATGGATTAATTTTTAGTAGTTTTAATAAAAAGAGTTGCCGTGGTTCCAACTCCTTCTTCACTTTCAAGGTGAATCCTGATACCAATGGCGTCAGCAATTTCCTTTGCTAAGGATAAGCCAAGTCCAGAACCGCCTTTTTTTCTAGTTCTTGCTTTATCAACACGGTAAAAACGGTCAAAGACCTTTGGCAGTTCATCTTTTGGGATGCCGATTCCCTTGTCGGCCACACTTATAAATGCCTCATCATGCATTATGCCGATATTAACTGTAATGGCATCATCACTATATTTCCGTGCATTATCCAGAAAGATATACAGCAGCTGCTTTAGTTTCCTTTCATCCGTAACAACTGTTTTCTGTAATTTTTTCTGCTGAAAATGTATTTCTCTATTATAAGCACTTTGAAAGGCTTTAACCGTTTGCAGCATAAAATCACTAAGATTAAGCTCAGCCTTTTGGATATTCCACTGCTCGTGATGCTTAGCCAACAGTAACAGCTGTTCAGTCATGTCTTTCATGCGAACTGCTTCGGAGTGAATCGCTTCAATCGATTCGGCAAAAAGCTCCGGTTCCTTTAAACCTCTCCGCTTTAAAAGACTTGCATAGCTCTCAATAATGGTTAAGGGGGTTTTAAATTCATGAGACGCATTTGAAACGAACTGTTTTTGTTTTTCGTAATTTGTCTCAAGTAAATCAATCATATGGTTAAAGGTTTCTCCCATTTGATAAAGTTCATCCTTTGATTTTCCATCAAGCGTCAGCCTCTTGAAGCGGCCGCTCTGTCTAATTTCTTTCATAGTCTTAATCATGGATGTAACAGGGTTGGTAATCAGTTTACTAAGAATCCGGCTGGAAACAACTACAGGAATTAGTGCTAGAAGTGTCACCAAAATCAAGACAAGCCTCAGAATTTTTAAGTTATCAGTTGCCGGCTGAATGCTTTTAGTCACTTGAAGATTTGCCACACTTCCATCAAGCAAAATAATAGGCATTGACTCAAAGGTATAAGACTTTTTTTGAAAAACAATAAAAGTACTAACTTCCCCTTGGTGAAACTTGGCTTTTCGTCCAATTAAAGCCTGTTCTGTGGGGCTTGTAACTGTTGATAAGGGTTTGTTATTTTCTGTGACAAATTGGATCATTCCATTGATAGGGACGTAAGAACGTAATAGTTCTCCCTCAGATATAGAGCCAAGTGATTTCCCAATATCATTTGTCGTTTTTTCCATTTCCTTTGCGGAGGTGTTTAATTCACTGTTGAGAATTAATTTGTTAAAGGTGTAATAAACCGATAGATTCATCACGATTAATAAGGCGGCAAATAACACAGCAGTATAAAAATTTATTTTATTACTAAGTTTCATTTAGCTTCCTTTAAAACATACCCGACACCACGGACAGTATGAATTAATGCGGGCTTATTCTGCTGTTCTAATTTTTTTCTGACATATCGAATATAAACATCCACTACATTTGTGTCACCGATAAAGTCATATCCCCAAACTGCTTCCAAAATTTGATCTCTATTTAATACTTGCCGCTTATTTGTTAATAAATAAACCAACAAATCGAACTCTCTAGGAGTTAATTCAATTTCATCTTCTCCACGAAAAACTTCCATTGTTTTTGGATTTACTTTGAGGTCAGCAAATATTAATAAACTTCCGTCTTCCTGAGGATGCTCTACAGATTTCACCCTTAAAGCAGCACGGACCCGTGCTAACACCTCTTCAATTTGAAAGGGCTTTGTTATGTAATCATTTGCCCCATAATCCAGTCCTGACACTTTATCTTCAACCGAGCTTTTGGCAGTTAGTAAAAGAACAGGTGTAACTTGGTCATTTACCCGAATCCGCCTGAGCAATTCAATTCCGCTAATTCCAGGCAGCATTACATCAAGTAATACTAAATCCCATTTCCCCTTCTTGTATGCTTCAAATGCTTCAAGACCATCCATTACCTTTGTTACCACATATCCTTCGTACTCAAGTTCGATCTCAAGAAGCCGAGCGATCTTTTCTTCATCTTCAACCACTAGAATGGTTTCCTTTTTCATAATTGATCCCCCTAAGAAATTGAATATTACTAATTTATTACACTTTTCCATAGCAGGGTGATAAATTCCTTTTATTAATTGAAAAAATATCGACCTGCAACTTCACAACAAGAGTGGTGCCTGACACCCTTTTCAAGTATGATGAAAAAAGAGAAAAGTTAAGGAGTGAATTGGTTGACACAACTACATTTATACTGTAAGAAAATTCCTTTTACTAATTCAAGGTTTTTCAGTCAATATCGTGTATTGGCTGAGGAAAACACCCATCATGTGTTGTTGGAAAGCGGCCGCGGCGGGCGTTATAGCATTGCTGCCCTTCAGCCTGAGACGATAATAAAAGGGAAAAACCATATGCTTGAAATTCAAAATGAAAATGGTACCGAGAAACAAGAAGGAAATCCATTACACTTATTGATGGAATATATGAGCCGGTATCATGTTGATAAAATAGAAGGGCTTCCTAGTTTCCTGGGAGGTGCCATTGGATACATAAGCTATGATTACGCTCGTTACATTGAAGTACTTCCAGAACTAGCATCAGACGATTTAGGATTGCCAGAAATCTACTTTTTTATTGTGAAGGAATGGTTTGTCTTTGATCATAAAGAAGAGATTTTGTGGTTTATGTTTTTAGCTGAAAATGATCAGGGGATGGAAGAAAAAATTTCCTTATGGGAAAATCAATGGATTCAAGATATCCCTTCCATTCAAACAAAAAAGCCTAGAGAAAGTAACAATAATAATCTAGAGGTTTCAATGACCGAAGATCAGTTTAAACAGGCTGTCACTAAGATTCAGCAATATATTGGACAAGGCGATGTATTTCAGGTGAATCTAGCCGTCCGCCAATCAAAACAGATTGAAGTAGAAGCACTTGAAGTGTATGAACAATTAAGGTCCTTAAATCCATCTCCATATATGGCCTATCTGCATACGCCAGACTTTCAACTTGTAAGCGGGTCACCAGAACTACTCGTGAAAAAAGATGGACAAGTGGTAAGTACCCGCCCAATTGCAGGTACTAGGTCGAGGGGGAAAGACCACGAAGAAGACATCCAGCTTGCTAATGAATTAATTGAAAATGAAAAAGAGCGTGCGGAGCATGTGATGTTAGTGGATTTAGAAAGAAATGATCTTGGCAGGGTATGTAAGTATGGGACCGTCGAGGTCAATGAATTTATGGTCATTGAAAAGTATTCACATGTCATGCATATCGTCTCCAATGTAAGAGGAGAATTAGCGAATGACAAATCAAGTTTTGATATTATTGATTCTGTTTTCCCTGGAGGGACCATAACTGGTGCACCTAAAGTCCGTACAATGGAAATAATCGAGGAACTTGAGCCCGTTCAAAGAGGAGTGTACACCGGTTCGCTTGGCTGGATTGATTTTAGCGGCGATTTAGAATTAAACATAATTATCCGCACCATGCTTGTTAAAGATGGGATGGCACATGTGCAGGCAGGAGCAGGAATCGTTATTGATTCTAATCCAAAGCATGAGTACAAAGAATCAATGAAAAAAGCAGCGGCACTATGGAAAGCGAAAGAAATGGCAGAGGAGGTAGAGAAATGATATTTATGATAGATAATTACGATTCTTTTACCTTTAATTTAGTGCAATATTTAGGTGAATTGGGAGAGAAATTAGTGGTTAAGCGAAATAATCAAACATCGATTGAAGAGATTGCAGAACTACAGCCTGAATTCTTAATGGTGTCTCCAGGGCCATGCAGTCCAAATGAAGCAGGAATCAGCTTGGACGCGATTCAAGCATTCGCAGGGAAAATCCCAATATTTGGTGTGTGCCTAGGCCAGCAAGCAATTGCTCAGGCTTTTAATGGCGATGTAATTCGCGCGGAAAGGCTGATGCACGGGAAAACATCCGATATGTATCATGATGGAAAGACAATTTTTCAGGGCTTGCCAAATCCTTTTCCGGCTACTCGATACCATTCCTTAATCGTCAAACGAGAGACATTGCCGGAATGCTTTGAGATTTCCGCCTGGACAAAAGAAGGAGAAATTATGGCAATCCGTCATAAGGAGTTACCAATTGAAGGAGTACAGTTCCACCCAGAATCTATATTGACTACCTCAGGAAAGGATCTTTTGAGAAACTTTGTCCATCATTATAAAAATATCGTTGTGCAAAAGGGTCATTAATTATGGTGATATATATAAACGGACAATTTTTAACAAAAGAAAAGGCAGTGCTTTCCCCGTTCGATCATGGTTTTTTATATGGCATGGGGTTATTTGAAACGTTCCGGGTCTATGAAGGACATCCTTTCTTACTGGATGACCATTTAGAGCGACTTAATCAAGGATTAGAAGTTCTAAACATCAACTATCGTTTTGAGCGAGAAGAAACGAATAATATCCTGCAAGAATTATTAAAAGTAAACCATTTGAACAATGCTTACCTAAGGCTAAATGTTTCAGCGGGGATTGGGGATATTGGTTTACAAGTAGAACCGTATATTAACCCAAACATTCTTTTTTTTCCTAAACCATTACCTCAGGCAGGGGACTTAACGGAAAAAAAAGCGGTTTTATTGGAGTTGAGACGAAACAGTCCCGAAGGAAGTGAACGTCTGAAGTCCCATCATTTTATGAATAATATTCTTGCAAAAAAGGAAATCGGACATGCTGTGGATACAGAAGGGATTTTCCTTAATGAGAAAGGGTGCATAGCAGAAGGGATTGTCTCTAATATCTTTTGGGTAAAAGGGAATTGCTTATACACCCCTTCCGTACAAACGGGGATTTTAAATGGGATTACACGCCAGTTTGTTTGTGAGTTAGCGAAGAAACATAATTTGAGTGTAGAAGAGGGGCTTTATTCCTTGGAACACAGCCTAGAAGCCGATGAGATGTTTGTTACTAATTCCATTCAAGAGATCGTCCCCATTTCTACATTGGAAGGACATGAATTTCCTGGTAAACGAGGCCAGATAGTACAACTATTGCATCGTGAATATCGCCATTATTGTAAAAGTCTGTGGTCAAGGCATGGATTAAGGAGTGAATAACTTTGAAAGAAAAAATACTCGCTGAAATCCAAAAAATTGAAGAGCAATTTGAAGTGAAAATCTGTCTGGCCGTCGAATCTGGGAGCAGGGCATGGGGATTTCCTTCTAAGGATAGTGATTACGATGTTCGGTTCATTTATGTCCAAAAAAAGGACTGGTATTTGAGCATTGATCAAAAGCGAGAGGTGATCGAACTTCCAATTAATGCCCTCCTTGATATAAATGGCTGGGAAATAAGAAAGGCGCTCAAACTGTTTAGGAAATCCAATCCGCCGCTGATGGAGTGGCTCCATTCGGGAATTGTTTATTATCAAGCCTTTTCTTTAGTAGATAAATTGAAGGCAATCCAGAATCAAGTGTTTTTACCGCAATCCGCCCTCTATCATTACTTAAATATGGCAAAAGGAAATTTTCGCGATTATCTCCGTGGAGATCATGTGAAAATTAAAAAGTACTTTTATGTCCTTAGACCCGTTTTAGCATGTATATGGATTGAAAGATACAATACGGTCCCGCCAATTGAATTTCAAACATTGGTAGAAGAGCTTCTTGAAGAGGGTCAGTTAAAGCAGGAAATCCTTATGTTGCTTGAAAGGAAAATCAGTGGGGATGAACTTAATCTTGAGCCGAAGGTTAATGCCATAAATGACTTTTTAGAAAAAGAAATCAATCGGCTTGAGGAATACGCGAAAACCCTTAAAGTATCCAATGAGGATATGACCCCGATTTTGGATAATCTATTCCGAGATATTCTTGATGAGGTTTGGGCATAATCATCTCAGTCTCAAAAAAATATAAATTACTTTGTGAGCCACTTTATATCAAAAGTGGCTCATTGTTTTATTTAAATATTAGCGGTTGATAATTGTTAGAGGGATAAAAATTCATAGTTTCTGCAAATTTTTGTTGTAGAATACCATTTGAAATATAATTTTAGGAGGTAAATATGAAAAGTAAAAGATTGGTGGTAGGATTTGTTTCTTTGTTCTTAATGCTGATGTTGACTGCGTGTGCTAACAATAGTAATGAGAAGAGTTCTGATGAAAATAAAAAAATGGACCATAATAGTACGAATATGGATCATATGAAACACTCAAGTTCGGGTGAGATTCCTACTGGTTTAAAGGAAAAAGCGAATCCAAGCTATAAAGTGGGAAGTCAAGCTATTATCAATGTAGACCATATGGAAGGCATGAATGGTGCTAAAGCAACAATAGTGGGAGCATATGATACAACAGCGTACGTGGTTTCTTATACTCCGACAACAGGTGGGGAAAAAGTGAAAAACCATAAATGGGTGATTCAAGAAGAAATTAAGAATGCAGGTAGTGCATCATTAAAACCTGGAACGGAAGTTATCTTAGAAGCAGACCACATGGAAGGTATGATGGGTGCTACTGGGACAATTGATTCAGCAGAACAAACAACTGTATATGTGGTTGATTACACTCCGATTGATGGAGGAGAAAAAGTTACAAATCATAAGTGGGTATCTGAAAGCGAACTTTCAACTAAATAAAAGGTATATATATATATTGATTTAGGTGATTAAATGTACAGTATATTAAGTCAATTTAGCTCATTTGTTAGTAAACCGTTTTCCAATATAGCCTATAGTTTAGAAGCATGGCCAATAGTCTTTGCGTTTATTCTAGGACTTATTGGGGCTCTTGCACCTTGTCAGCTAACTGGTAATATTAGTGCTGTAACAATTTATGGTAACCGTTCTATTCAAAAGAAAATCGCTTGGAAGGATGTTATCTTTTTCACTTTCGGTAAAATAGTAGCATTTTCTTTATTAGGTGTTTTGGTGTGGCTGCTTGGAAGGGAAATGGAACAAAATCTCACCATATATTTTCCATGGATTCGGAAGATTATGGGGCCATTATTAATGATAGTTGGGTTATTTATGATGGGTTTTATTAAATTAACAGGAACATTAAATCTATTAAAGGGATTAAATGAATACAAGAGTGAAAATCCATTCGGCTCTTTTATGTTAGGATTTAGTTTTTCATTAGCATTCTGTCCGACTATGTTTGTACTTTTCTTTGTCACCTTAATGCCTGTCGTATTGTCTAGTACTTATGGGTTTATTCTACCTCCAATATTTGCAATTGGAACTGCAATTCCACTATTGATTTTTATTTTTATCATTTGGTTCCTCGGCGGTAGTGGAGTGATAATGAAAAAAGGGAGAAAGTTTGGAATGGTGATACAAAGGATTGCCGGTATTTTGATGTTTCTCTTAGGAATTTTTGATACATTAACTTATTGGTCTTTATAAGAATAACAACACAAAAAGTAAAGTAGTAAAGGAGAGCCGTTTTGGTTCTTCTTTTTTTTGAGATTTTGGGCTATAGTAACAAAAAATTGAAGTCAGATTTTACAAATCAATGAACAAATGAACAGAAAATCAATACTCCATATTATCTCCAACAAAAATGCATACAATCTGCAAATTTCCCCATTACATTAAACATATGAACATTAGATACAAAAATAGCTTTTTGGAGGTGGAAAAATGAAGAAACTATTTTTATTTATTTTTGCATTATCATTTATCCTTTCATTCGATGTAAGGGTATTTGCAGATGAGGGGCATTCTCATACCCCCAATTTAAAACAAGCAACAGAGAATCTAAAAAAGGAAACATCCGTTGGTGATCATGCCACTATGGATCATGACAGCAGAACCGATATGGAGGGAATGGACCATGAAAGTGGAACCGACATGGAGGGAAGTGGTGATGAAGATCACGATCATCATGGACCAGTGGTTGAATCACCACCAAACTATAAAGTGTTAAGTACATATGGGGCAGTGAATCTATCATTTGTCCTAATAGGTGTCTGGAATAGATGGTTTAGACGGAAGGGAGATGTAAACAATGGCAATGCCTGAGAAAAACTTACCAGAAAAGGAACCTTTTGATCTCCTATCTATACCAGTTGTGAAAAAGTTTGTGAAAACCAAATGGTACCCAGGAATCTTTCAATGGATTGTTATTTTCATATTTTCCATCATAGTTTACGAATTAGTAATGGGTACCGTGGATCCGAGTAAAAATTTTGGTACAACGATGACATGGGTGTTATGGTGGCCGATTATTCCAGTTCTATTTTTACTAACCGGACGCTTCTGGTGTGCGATATGTCCGTTCGGTAAATTAAGTGATATTGTTCGTAAATTTGTTGGCAGCAAGCGACCGATGCCTAAGTTTTTAAGGAAATATGGAATTTGGTTGATAGATTTATTCTTTATTGCCATAACTTATAGTGACCATGTGTGGGGAATTGTAGAGTCGCCAAGAGGTTCAGGTTACCTATTGCTTTTACTCGTAACCATGGTTGTAGCCACTTCTGTTTTTTATGAAAGAAGAACCTTTTGTAAAACACTCTGTTTCCTTGGTGGTCTTGCTGGAAACTATTCACGCTCTGGTGCATTAAACGTACAGGCGACTCCTGATATTTGTAAAACCTGTAAAGTCCAATCTTGCTACAAAGGAACCGAGGGTGTTGAAGGATGCCCAATGTTCCAATTTCCTAAAACAATGGAGTCCGGTGCAGAATGTAATATTTGCGGAAACTGTGTGAAAAACTGTCCAAGCAATTCGGTTAAAATTACAACTAGAATTCCTACAAAAGAATTGTGGGGATTAAAAAATCCGAAGCTTGAGCATGCTTCTCTAGCTGCTGTTATTATGGGTATCGTGTTCGTACAAAATATAACCATGCTTGAACCATGGCAGGATATACTGAATGCAATTGGTTCTGTGACTGGTACAGAAAACTATGTTGTGAACTTTACGATTGCCTTTATCATTGCCATGGCATTACCAATTTTTTTAATGTTAGGTACTGCAAAACTAGCATCACTACTTGGAATGGAAGGTTCAATCAAAAAGAACTTTACTCGTTTTGGCTATGCGATTATTCCTTTGGATCTTGCTGGTCATCTGGCTCATAACCTATTCCACATCTTCACAGAAGGGAAGGCAGTATGGTTTAATTCAATCCGATTATTTGGAGTAGATACTAACCCAGCAAGTTTAAGTCTCGCCTCAACTCCAACCGTACAAATGATTCAGTATATAGTGATATTAATCGGGTTGGTAGGTACTTGTTATGTGGTGTACAGAATGGGTAGAGGCAAAATGACATCTTTTAAAGCTATGCTGCCATATTACGCGCTTATGACTGTCCTAGCAATCACAAATATTTATTTATTCTCCTTACCTATGATGCATAGAGTTTGATGTAGGATTAAATAATGCCTTATTTATTATAAATAATTTTAAAAAGGGGAAGGGATTATCAAAAACCTATTCTGAGGTTTTTGATAATCTCTTCCTTTTATGATTATTACTTGCAAACCAAACTTTTTAAGGATAATTATAAATAAAAATTCCTCAATAACCGTAAAAGTTCAACAATTAGTCACAAGTTGGTCTAGAAAAGATATTGTTATTAACCCTATTTATCATTATCATTGTATCGACAGTAGAAACTATTTTTCATAAAGTTTAGTTATTACAACAATGATTTTGGTGATAAGGGTGTGATGGGTTGCAAACAAAACAGAAGATAAGTACATTACTACTAATCTTTGCCCTGTTTCTATTTTTATTTCCGTCTATTTCTTCGGCGCACGCCTACATAAAAAAGTCTACACCATTAGAAAATGAAACAGTTGAAAAGGCACCATCCGAGGTTATGATAAAATTTGATGAATCAATCCAACCGGCCTTTAACTCCATAAAAGTGTTTGATTCAGAGGGGAATCGAGTCGATAAAAAGAATGGCCGAATTGATCCAAAACAACCATCTATCTTAACGAGTGGATTAAAGAATGGCCTTCCCGATGGATCCTACCGGATTAAATGGAAGGTGGTTTCAAGTGATGGCCATCCGGTCGAAGGTGTCATTCCATTTCAGGTTGGTGATGAAGGTCAAAATTCAGCAACTTCCAATAAGGTAACAAAGGGTTACAAGCCCAAGGCCGATCTAATCGTCATTCGTTGGCTTCAATATTTTAGTAATGCTTGTTATGTCGGGCTAATCTTTTTTTATATGATGGTCATGTCCTATAAATTAAGGGAGATAGAATCAGTTGAAAAGAAGTTCCGGAGACTAATTAATGCGAGTCTAACCCTCCTATTCTTTAGCCTTTTATTAAGTTTGCCACTACAGGCATCGATTGAATCTGGATTCCCATGGAGTGAAGTGTTCAGCTTTCCATTAATTGAAAATGTCTTAATGAATACGAGTTATGGGCATTCATGGATTATTCAAATCGCTCTCCTCATTACGCTTGTTCTACTTACCTCTTTCATGGGGATGGCAGAGAGCACGAAACGAATCATTTTGTGGGCTTGTTTTATTCTAGGAAGTGCCTTGCTATGGACAAAGTCTATGACAAGTCATGCCGCTTCCCAATCAAATCAATTTTTACCGATTGCAATGGATTTCCTTCATTTATTCGGCGCATCGATTTGGATTGGAAGTTTAATTGGTTTTATCGGCTTCCTTTCATTAAGAAAAAATACGGATTTCAAACAGGATTATCTTAGAATGATAAAAAACTTCTCCAAATGGGGCTTAATTATTGTTCTGCTCTTAACCTGTACAGGAATATATAGCAGCTTATTATATATTCCCAACCTTTCAGCCCTGGTCCAAACAACTTATGGACAGGTATTAATAGGTAAAGTTAGTTTATTTGTCCTAATGGTAGTGCTTGCTGGGGTGAATTTTCTTAAAGGAAAAAGGGGTACTGCAAAGGGATTAGGGACTCCCATAAAGGGTGAACTTTTGACGGGTCTAATCATCCTTATTCTTTCGGTCGTGTTAACCAATTTACCAACAGCCATGCAGTCGCCGGGGCCGTTCAAGGAAACCAATATAGTAAATGAGGGCAAGCAAATTACACTGGCAGCAACCCCAAATATAATTGGAACGAATTTATTTGAAGTTACATTAAAAGATAAAGCAGGACAGCCCATCAAAGATATTGAACAATTACACCTAACGTTTACAATGCTTGAAATGGATATGGGAAAAGAAACGGTTAACCTAGCAAAAACGGCAGAAGGAAAGTACGGAGTAAAGGGTTTACATTTTACCATGGCTGGAAAGTGGAACGTACATGTACACGTTTTAACAAAGTCATTAGAAAGTATCGATACAGATTTCAACGTTTTAGTGGGAAGCCAATAAAAACATTCGAGGAGAGTTAACAATGAAAAAAATGATTGGCAGAATTTCAAAAGTATTTATTCCGGCAGTAATCAGCTTATTTATCTTTTCAAGTATGGCAAGTGCTCATGTCACAGTAATGCCAAAAACATCTTCAACAGGCGCATGGGAAACTTATACTTTAAAAGTGCCAGTTGAAAAGGATGTAGCCACCACAAAAGTAACGGTCAAAGCACCAGCTGGTGTAGAAATTATGTCTTATCAACCCGTTCCAGGCTGGACCTATTCATCTGAAAAGGATGCTAGTGGTAAAGTAAAAACATTTACCTTCGAAACAACTGGGGAAGGGATTTTAAGTGGTCAATTCCAACAATTTGTATTTGTAGCGAAAAACCCGGAAAAGGCAACCAAAGCTGCTTGGGATGCTTTTCAATATTACAAGGATGGCAGTATAGTCGAATGGACCGGTGGGGAAGGGTCTGACGCACCCCATTCTATTACAGATATTGTAACTACTTCCAACACAGACCAACATAGCAGTCAAACATCAGAACATAGTGATAAGGCACAAACAAAGGATAACTCAAAAACGAAAACAGAAGTGACTGAAAAGAAAACAGAAACATCTACATCTTTATCACTAATTTTATCGGGTTTAGCAGCGTTACTCTCATTCGCTGCACTGATTATTGCAATCCGAAAAAAATAAAAAGAAAATAGAAGATGCCGTGTGCATCTTCTATTTTTTTAAAAGGTTAAAATATGGTGGCTTCCTGGTCTTATTCATAGGGCAATATCTTGAGCTCGGCGTTTATTCTTAGTGATTGTTTCTACTAATGCCTTGAATAGCTTTAGAGAATGATGGAAAATTGGACTTTGAATGAATGTATAAAGGAAAGTAGCTATAAAAACAGGACCACCTAACAATAAACCAATCAATAATACTATGCTTTCTACCGTAATGCGAGCTTGACTAACTGATAACTTAGTTTTATCAGAGATGGATAACATAAAGCCATCTCGAGGACCCGCACCGATTCCTGCTGCAACATACATCCCGCCGCCGACCCCTGTAATGATGATTCCACAGAGAAGAATGAGGTAATCAACCCAAGTATCTGTTGCTTTTGGAAGAATATCTAACCAGAGGAAAAAGTCCATGATAGGTCCAATACATAAGGCATTAAGGATAGTACCTATGTTAATATAACTCCTCGCTACAAAAATAGAAATAAATATCAGGATCAGTCCGCATATGACACCCCAAGTTCCAATGGTTAAACCAAAATGTTCAAATAGCGCAACATTCAGTACCTCCCAAGGATGTAGGCCCACATATTTTACCTTAACGGCAATTGCATTTCCTAAGCCAAAAAAGGTTAGTCCTGCAAAAAATAATAAATACTGAACCAGCTTCATTTTTTAGTTACCCCCACATAAAACCTTTTATCTGAATATTAAAACCTATCTTAAGATTCTAAAGTATGATTGAATAATAATCAATGATTATATTGATATATAGAATTGAATTCATTAGATTGATATAATTTAAATATGTTAGAATAGTTAAATTTTTCTTAGGATAGAGGGGATATCTATGCATCTCGTTGCATCAGAAAAAGTAAAAAAAATGTCGGCTAGTATTTTTCAAGAGATAGCTAATCGAAAACTGAAAGCTATCAAAGCTGGTAAGGATGTCATTGATTTAAGTGTAGGAAGTCCAGATTTTCCACCGCCGTCTTTTGTTGTCGATACATTGATTGATTGTGCTAGTGATTCAAGCAAATATGGCTATACCCTAACAGGGATACCTGAATTTAATCATGCCGTAAGTTATTTTTATAAGCAAAGATATGCGGTTGACCTGAATCTGAAGTATTGCAGCTGATGGGGTCTCAGGATGGTCTTGCTCATTTGGCTTCGGCAATCATTAATCCTGGTGATTATGTATTGGTACCGGATCCCGGGTATCCCATTTATGAGGCAAGTGTAAACATTGCAGGCGGGATTATCTATCCGATGCCGTTATTAGCTGAAAACAAGTTCCTGCCAATGCTAGAAAAAATCCCGCTAGATGTGCTGGATAAAACCAAAATGATGATTATCAGTTATCCTGGTAACCCTGTAACAGCTTTAGCTGATCAGTCATTTTTTGACAAGGTAGTTACCTTTGCTAAGCAGCACAATATTTTGGTTGTTCATGATTTCGCGTATTCTGAGTTGATTTTCGATGGGAATCGACAGCTTAGTTTCATGTCGGTCCCTGGGGCAAAAGAGATTGGAATTGAATTTAATTCCCTATCAAAAACCTTTAATATGGCAGGATGCCGGATCGGGTATGTCGTCGGCAATGAGCAAGCCATTGATATCTTGGCTTCATTTAAATCCCATATTGATTATGGAGTCTTTTACCCGATTCAAAAAGCAGCAGTAAGGGCATTAACTTCAGATTTTGCTTTTCTTAAAACACAGGTGAATGAATATGAGCTGCGTCGCAATGTATTGATTTCTGGGCTTGAAAAAAGTGGTTGGCAAGTTGCCAAGTCCCCAGCAACCATGTTTGTGTGGGCAAGCATCCCAGCAGGATGGAAATCCCGTGAGTTTGCCTTTGAATTAATTGACCAAGCTGGAGTGGCTGTCATTCCTGGTGATGCGTTTGGAAAACTGGGTGAGGGTTATGTTCGGATTGCTATGGTGCAACCACCAGAACGACTATCCCAAGCGGCTGAAAGAATTCATGAATTCCTAATGGAATATTCAAGAAAGAAGTAAAGTAACATCATACGTAATGGTGATTTTTTGGGCAAACTCCTTCTTGCCTCTTCTATAAATTTAAATATCTACATATATTTTTTAAAAGACCTTCTTTCGCAAGAGGGTCTTTTACTTTGAAAATGAAAGAGGGATAAAATGCTCAGCGATTTACAACATTTAGAATTAGATATCCCGATTGAAGTGATTTGGGACTTTATTCGAGACGAAAACAATTGGGCACCACTTGTACCTGGCTATATTCAACATGAAAAAAGAAATGAACGTCAAATCTGTTGGGAATTTAAGAGTGATCTTGGAGTAATGAAAAAAAAGGTTAGTTTATTGATAGATATTAAAGAGTGGAACGAACCATCCAGGGTATCTTTTGATTTAAAACGTTCAAATGAAAAATATTTAGGTAAGGGCTATTTTGAAGCAAAGGCATTAAATAAAAATAAAACTCGTGTGACGGGCTTTCTAGAAATCAATGCAACAGGGCCAATGGGATCTTTAGCTAATTCCCTTTTTAAAAAAGCACTCCAAAAATCAGATGATGAGGTAGTGTCAGTCATTTCTACTAAATTAGAAGAATTTCATCGCAGGTAAAAATTTAAGCTAAACTTAAGCAAACCATGATAAAGTTAGTCCAAATTCCACTATCCCGAAAGATAGAGGACAGGAGGATTAACGATGAAACAATCAAAACCAAACAAAGCCCTAAATGTATTTCTAGTTATTTCACTGGCATGGGTGGGAGCTGGATCATCCATACCATCTGTTTATGCTGAAACTAACACGTCAACAGTTCAAGAAAACCAATTAGCAAGCAATCTTTCAAAATTAGAAATTGAAGGCAAGGAGCTCGACCAGAAATTCGCTGCAGACATATTTGAATATACTGCCACAGTTGGGAACGAGGTTGAAAATATTAAGCTTTTAGTAGATAGCTCTAATACAGATGCATCGATTACGATTAACGGTAAGGAGATTGTCAAGGGGACAATAGGGACTTATGCGCTTCAAACAGGGGAAAATAAGTTTATTATATCTGTAAATAATGGAACTGGTTCATCAAATACCTATACTCTGACGGTAACAAGAGAGAAAAATGCGAATAATTTCTTAAAAAGTATTGAACTATCAAAAGGCGAGTTATCACCCAAATTTTCTTCAGATGTTAATGAATATAATGTCAATGTTCCAAATGAAATTCCTGCCATTACATTTAAACCGACAGCGATAGAAGCAACATCAACAATAAAAGTGAATTCTACAATAACAGGGAAAAATGGGGTGGATGTTTCACTTCCCGTAGGACAGTCAGATATTATGATCACGGTAACTGCTGAAAATGGCACAAAGAAGATTTATACCATCCACGTTACAAGGATGAAAGCTGTTGAGGATAAAGCAGTGGAAGATACACCAGCTGAAGTCAAAGCCCCTGCAGCAAATCAGAAAAATAATCCAGTATCTATCCAGCCTAGTACAAGAATAAATACTAGACCTAATTCTGCACAGCCGACATCCCAGCAGCAAAGTTCTTTAAATACCGAAAAAGTAAGTAAAGCATTACTTTCTTCACTGTCAGTGTCTGAAGGAACATGGGATAGTAACTTTACAAGCGATGAGTTTACTTATCATATCACGGTGTCAAGTGATGCTGATGAAATAACACTAAAGCCGATTGCAAAATATAGCCGTTCGGAAATCTCGATTGAAGGTGGAACGAGCAAAACAATAAAACTGGAAAATGACAAGAAAACAATTATTTCTGTCGTCGTTACGTATGATGATGGTGATCGAAAGACATATGTGCTTGTGTTTGATAAAGAATCTTAAAAAAGTACGTATTAGATAACCCTAAAAAACCTGCACAATGCAGGTTTTTTTCGTATAATTAAAAATTTATTAAAAAAAAAGAAAACTTATCTTTAACACGTCCAACAAAATTGTGGTATATTAATAAATAAAAAATTTAGCGAATTTTGAGATTAAAGGAAGGTGGCAGTATGACAACAGAAGTAAAAGTAAATGACAGCAGTCTTCCGTTGCGTCGTGATGTAAAATTACTGGGTAAAATATTAGGAGATATTCTGATTAATCACAGTGGTTCTGCATTATTTGATAAAGTGGAAAAAATACGTTTAATGTGTAAAACTTTAAGAGAAAATTTTGATCAATCAATTTATAATGCCTTAAAAGAAGAAATTTCTAGTCTAGATGCTCCGATGAGGAAACAAGTTATTCGAGCATTCTCAATGTATTTTCATTTAATTAATGCAGCGGAACAGAACCATCGTATGCGTAGAAGAAGACAGTACCAACTTCAAGAGGAAAGGGTTGTCCAACCTGCTTCTATTGAAAGTGCGATTCTTTTGCTTAAAGAGAATAATATAGAAGAAGAAGTCATTCAAGATACTTTAAATACTTTATCTCTTGAGCTTGTAATTACAGCTCATCCAACAGAGGCAACGAAACGCTCCATACTTGAGATTCAGCAGCGAATTGCTGATATTCTTAAAAACCTCGATCACCCGTTATTAACAAGAAGAGAAAGAAAAAAGCTGGAAGAAAGTTTGTTTAACGAAGTTTCAATACTTTGGCAAACGGATGAATTACGACAGAACAAGCCTACTGTTTTAGACGAAGTTCGAAATGGTTTGTATTATTTTGATCAAACTCTTTTCGAAGTACTGCCTGAAATTCATCAAGAAGTGGCAGAATGTTTAGAGAAGAACTTCACTAATACACAATGGGAAGTTCCTAATTTCTTACGTTTTGGTTCCTGGATCGGTGGTGACCGGGATGGAAATCCAAATGTTACACATGATGTCACTTGGGAGACCTTGAAAAGACAAAGAAGACTCGTATTAAAAAAATATAAAAAAGCTTTAGTCGAATTAATGAAACGATACAGTCATTCCACTTCTAGGGTGGAGGTAAGTGAGGATCTTCTTACATTAATTGAGCAAGAGGATACTTATTTAACGGATGACAAAAAATGGCCAAATAAGGGTGAGGCATACCGCCGTGCCTTTGCAATTATTATTGAACGTGTAAAACAAGTTGGAAAAACGGACTTGGGCTATAAATCTTCCGAAGAATTATTAGAAGACTTGTATGTGATTAAAAGGAGTTTGAAAAAGCATCATCCAGCAGGACATGAATCAAAAATTATTCAAAAGCTGATCCGACAAGTACAATTATTTGGGTTTCATTTAGCTACACTCGATATTCGAAATCATAGCGGCGAACATGAAGCAGCCATAACAGAAATTTTACGCAAAGTCAGTATCACCGAGAATTACGCGGGTCTTTCTGAAGAGGAGAAACTAAAAATATTGCAAAATATATTATTAGATCCTCGTCCACTCTTGCTATTAAATGAAGACTACTCAACGGAAACACAGGAAATGATTAAAGTGTTCCAAACAATTAAGAAGGCACACGAAGAATTCGGAAAGAGAGCTATTTCCGTTTATCTTGTGAGCATGACAAAATCACCGAGTGATTTGCTTGAGGTACTGGTACTTGCAAAAGAGGCTGGGATTTATCGCCTTCACGCAGATGGCACTTTAGAAAGTCATTTACACGTGGCACCATTACTGGAAACAATCGACGATTTAACAGCTGGGCCAGAAATAATGGAAACACTTTTCGAGATGCCTGTCTATCGTAATCATTTGCAAATATTGGGTGATCAGCAGGAAATCATGCTTGGGTACTCGGATGGAAGCAAAGATGGTGGTACACTGACAGCTAACTGGAAACTATATAAGGCACAAATTGAGATTCATGAAATGGCGAAAAGGTACCAAATCGGACTAAAGTTTTTCCATGGTCGTGGTGGTTCGTTAGGCCGTGGCGGAGGTCCATTAAATAAAAGTATCCTATCCCAGCCGGCTGAAACGATTGGGGATGGTGTAAAAATTACCGAGCAAGGTGAAGTATTATCTTCAAGATATTTGCTTGAGGATATTGCCTACCGTAGTTTAGAACAAGCTACCTCTACATTACTTTTAGCCGTTGCACATATCTCTAAGGAAGCAGAGCAAGGTTTCCGACGTGATCCAATTTGGGTTGAATCGATTGAAGAAATATCGAGTTTAGCCTTAACAAAATATCAATCATTGGTGTTTGGTGATTCAGATTTTCTTACCTATTTCACTGAAGCAACACCACTAAAAGAGATAGGGGATTTAAACATCGGCTCCAGACCGATGAGTAGAAAAAATCAAGGACGATTTGAAGATTTACGGGCCATTCCATGGGTATTTGCTTGGACACAAAGCCGCCAATTGCTCCCTGCATGGTATGCAGCCGGAACCGGTTTAACAGGGTTTGCAGCAAAGAGCGAACAAAATTTGCATATTCTCCAGGATATGTATGAAAAGTGGCCGTTTTTCCGATCAACAATTGATAATTTACAAATGGCCTTAATGAAAGCAGACATCACCACAGCTAGAGAATATTTATCCCTTGTTGAAGACCAAAATATGGCTGAACGGATATTTACTAATATTCTTGAAGAATATGAGCGTACCAAAGAAATTCTTCTCCGAATTACAGGCGATAATGAATTGCTTGATCATACACCAAATATTAAAGAATCGGTATTTAGAAGAAATCCATATGTCGATCCATTAAACTTTTTACAAGTAGAGTTAATAAAAGAACTGCGAAATCAGGGTGGATCAAACGAAGACTTATTAATTGAAGTTTTGCTAACTATCAGTGGAATATCTGCTGGACTACGGAATACTGGTTGATTTATGAAAGGAAGCCTTAAATTCTTTTTCAAAAAGGATTTAGGGCTTTTTTATATATATGGGAAAATTTATGAACGTTTTATGAATTATTTAAAAATGAATGGTTATTCATTCATATTTGCGCAAAATTCGACATTTTTCGATTTATCCATCGTGCTATATTTTAACCAGAAAAGTATCCAAGTAATTATTAAGAGGATATAGGCCAATGCTTAGTAGATTTGTTTGCACTTCGTATGAAGGCAGGGCGGATCATGGTCAATACACCAACGACACATGGTGCAATCGGGGATATTTATAATACATCATTACCGTCATTAACCATCGGATGTGGTACTTATGGAGGGAACTCTGTGTCACAAAATGTAGGGGCACAAAATCTCATAAATATTAAAAGGGTTGCAAAGAGAAAAACATTTACCCAGTGGTTTAAAGTTCCATCGCAAATATTCTTTGAAAAAAATTCAATCCAAATGCTAGCCTCTATACCAGGAATCTCAAAGGCATTTATTGTCACAAGTAACAGTGCTGTCAAAAATGGGTATGTTGACAAGGTTGTTTACTATCTAAACAAGAATCAAAGGAAAATCCAATTTGAAACATTCTCCGAAGTCGAGCCTGAACCTAGCATTGATACAGTAATAATTGGTGCAGAGCGGATGAGAAGATTTCAGCCAGATTGTATTATTGCTCTTGGCGGCGGCTCTGTGATAGATTCCGCAAAAGCGATGTGGCTATTTTACGAACATCCAGAAACTGATTTTCATAGCTTAACTCAAAAATTCTTTGATCCTAGTAAAAGAGTAGTTAAATTCCCAGCACTACGTGGAAAAGCAAAATTTGTTGCGATTCCAACAACATCCGGAACCGGTTCAGAGGTCACAGCCTTCTCTGTTATTTCAGATAATAAAACAAATATAAAATACCCTCTCGCGGATTTCCAATTGACACCGGATGTAGCCATTATCGATTCACAGTTTGTTATGACAGTTCCGAAGCATGTTACCGCTGATACAGGGATGGATGTGTTAACACACGCGATTGAGTCGTATGTTTCCGTATTGGCCAATGACTTTACAGATGGACTTGCATTAAAAGCCATTCAACTAGTCTTTAAGTATTTGCCAATAGCTTACCGAGATGGAAGTAATGAACTTGCCCGTGAAAAAATGCATAATGCTTCTACAATAGCAGGGATGGCTTTCGCCAATTCCTTCCTAGGAATAAACCATAGTCTTGCCCATGTTTTAGGGGCTGAATTTGATATACCACATGGACGCGCCAATGCGATTCTTTTGCCACATGTAATCCGTTACAATGCAGCCAAACCAAATAAGTTCATGACATACCCTAAATATGAAAACTTCATAGCTGATGAACGTTATGCGGAAATTGCTAAAATGCTGGGGCTGCCTGCCGGTACGACTGAAGAAGGTATTGAAAGCCTTGTCCATGCAATTATTAAATTAACAAAGGAACTAGAAATCCCGATGAATATAGAAGCAAGCGGGGTTGGTAAAGAAGTATTTGATAGCAAAGTAGCAGTTCTCGCAGAACGTGCATTTGACGATCAAGATACGATTGCAAATCCAAAACAACCATTTATAGGCGAACTTGAAGAAATTTATCGTCAGGCCTTTAGTGGTATTTAAATGGAAGAATAAAATTTTCATATAAGGATGCGAGTAGGATGTTTGAGAAAAGAGAAATTAAAAAAGAACAAGAACCTATCCTCGAAATCATCAATAAGGAGGCTGAACAAATTAGAGAAAAAGAGGTGAGCGCTGCACAACTGTCAAGCTTAGACATTCTCCGGCGCAAAGCATTTCAAGAATTAGACGAATGGTCTAAGCGTTCAGACTTCCGAGACGAGATATTTCTAAAGGAAGCATTGTTTTTTGCTGATAGCATCCAAAGGAATCAAGAAAACATAAAAGAAATGGCAGAGAGATTTGATAAGGAATTTACTGAATGGGAAAGGACTGCAAGAGAGGAATTTTTGATGTCCACCACGAGTCTGCAGCATTTCTTTCCACTCAAGTCATACAAAGAAATCAATGCCCAGATTGATCAACTTCAAAAAAGAACCATTTCGATTCTAAGTACACCTTGCCAAGTTATTAGCAAAAATCAATCAATAGATAAATATCTTGAAACGATCGAGCAATATGTGGTCCTTAGGAAAAAAATCAGGAAGCAATATATCAAAGGTGTTAAACAAGTTGGAAACCTAATATATGAAAATCAAAAAGGTTTTGTTAATTTATTTGCACGACAAATTAAACCGTTGATGTTTCCATTTAATAAATATTTGGAGAAAGAAGAAGAGATGATAAATTCCTAAATAAGGAGGCAAAAAGCAATGTCGAAGGAAAAAATCTATGATCCGTTGCAAGGATTTAGAAGAATAAGTGAAATGTGGGAAAGACAATTGAATGGCATGCTATACATGATCACTAACAATAATGAGTTCGTTCGACTGCTTAGTGTGGGGACAGATAGTCATGCAAGATATATGGAGCGGTTAAGAAAGAACCAAGAACTCATGGCAGGTGTAATGAATATTCCAACCAAAAAAGATATTGCAAATGTAGCAAAATTATCTCTTCAAACCGAAGAAAAAATTGATATTTTAGAAGAGCAGGTTTGGAATTTACAGGATAGTTTAGAATTCCTTAGTACGGGTAACGTTGCAATGTTTCAAGATATGGTGACGATTATAAAACAGATAAAGGAAGAATCAGCTTTCATTCAAACAGAGTTTCAAAATTTGAGACAAGAAATCTCTCAATTAACAGATATTAAACAGGAACTTGCAGCCTTGAAAAAACTTGTACTGCCAGTGCAGATTAAGAACAGGGACAATGAGCTTGTTCTGACTGGGACTGGCAGTGAGGATGGAAGGGGCTGAGAAAGATGATAGCTAAAGCACTAAGAAATATTCCATTAGTTGATTTGAAAAAGGAATCTTTAAGGTGGGAACAAGTCTATAAAGTCTTAACAGAACCGAAACCGGATATTGTTCCAACCAAGAGAGAAATTGTTTGGAAAAAAAATAAATCAACATTATATTATCATCCTGCTAAAGAAAAAAAATACCAAATCCCTGTGTTTTTAGTCTACTCACTGCTTAATAAATCGTATATTTTAGATGTCGGGGAAGGAAGTAGTGTAGTAGGAGGATTAACGGAAAGAGGATATGATGTTTACTTCCTTGATTGGGGTTCTCCTGCTTATGAAGATAGTGAGCTCACTCTTGATAATTATATCCTTGATTATTTAGAAAATGGTGTCAAACGTGCGTTACGACATTCCGGTGCAAAAGAAATATCGATGATCGGCTATTGTTTAGGAGGCACAATTGTTGCTATTTTTACCTCGCTAACAAACTTGCCTATTAAGAATTTAGTCCTAGCAACGGTACCAATTGATTTCAGTATAGGAATCGTTCCGGATAAGTGGTTAAACGGACTCCAAAAAGGAACTATAAATTTTGATCGACTTTCTGAGGTTTATGGTGTTATTCCATCTGAAATAATGTACGGAATGTTTAGGGGACTTTCACCCGTCTACGTTAGTCCATGGGTAAACCTGATTTCCCGTGCACATGATGATGAATATGTTAAAAAATGGCGGCGGATGGACAAGTGGACAAAAGACTCCGCATCGTTTTCAGGGGCTGCCTTCAAACAGCTATTTAATGATCTCTATAAAGATAACAAACTCCTAAAAGGAGAGTTAACGATTGGTGGAAGGAAAGTAGATTTAAAAAATATCCATTGTTCATTCTTTGTCTTCTCAACATCACGAGATACCTTGATACTAGAGAAACAAAGCCTCCCTGTTATGGACATGGTTTCTAGTGAAGATAAGACATACGAGGTATTTGATGGTGGACACGTTTCTTTAGCCTTATCTGGAAAGTTTGCCATTTTTGCGGATAAATGGCTCTGCTCACGGTCACAATAAAATTAGGAATTTCTTAATTAAATTAAGAAGGAAGTAAAAGCGGGAAGGACTCCCCTCCATCCCGCTTTAACTAGTTATGAAGCAGCTTTTTGTTTAGCAAGGAATGTCCTTAAGAGTCGATTAAACCGGTCTTTTGCCTCCAATTTGGCCAGATGGCCGGTATTTCTCATAATAATAAATTCTGAATTTGGAATAAGCCTGTGCATCCAAGCCTGAATCCAAACAGGCAAGACGGAGTCGTACTGACCTCCAATAATAAGTGTCGGAACATCTACCATTGGTAATAACGATAAATTATTTACCTCAAAACATGCTACTAATGAGTCAACAAATATCTGCGGTTTTGGTTGGAAAAACTTATTAAACTTCTCAACTGTGTCCTTATTCCACGAATAAAGTGCCATCCGTGCTGCATAATCTGAGTGTTCCTTCATGTATGAAACTTGCTGGAGAAGTTCTTTTCGTGGTTCAAATAAAACACTCTTCAGTTTCTTAGGAAAGTAATGAAATGAACTAATTAACAGGAGAGTGCGGCAGCGTTCCGGTGCCTGTCGGTAAATCTCTTGCGCAACTGCACCACCCATTGAAAGACCCAAAATATGAGCGGTTTCAATTTTTAATTCCATTAACAAACCGAGGATATCTAAGGCAAAATTTTTTATTGATATGCCTTCTGTCTTACTGCATTTTCCATGACCACGTAAGTCAGGGATGATCAATTCATACTGATTAGCCAATTCAAATTGGTCTTCCCACCCTTCTTTTACTTCACCTAATCCATGGATCAAGACTAACGGCTCGCCTGTCCCTAAGTGCATATAAGGAACTCCCAATTTACTTATTCTTGCTGTTTCCATTTCGCACCACCCTTTTATTTTTATTAGCTTATTGGCAAATAACAGTAAATGAAAACTCTAACTTTTATTCATAAATATTTGCTGAGTTGACAAAATATTACTCATAGGTGTAAAATACACATATACAGGGCGAGGTGATAAAAATATGGTGAATCAGGACAATCAAACGATCAATCCATCAAAAAATTTTGTGCTGCCATTTATTTTATTGCTTCTTAGCAGGGTGTCACTGCATGGGTATGAACTTAGCCAGAAGCTAGAGGCATTCGGTTTTAAGACGCTTGACCAGGGGAATTTATACAGACTGCTAAGACAACTAGAAAAGGACGAGCTTCTATCTTCAGAATGGGATACAACTGGGAGCGGTCCTGCTAAAAGAAAATATTCAATTACTAAAGCAGGAATAACATACTTAAATGGTTATGCCAACCAACTAGAATCCTATCAATCGTTATTGGATCAATTTTTCAAAATGTACACCAGTTTCTTTGAGCTCTATATTCCTTCGTTCCATAAGAAGGATCCAATAGAGAAAGTCAATAATAGAAAGAGGAGGAAAGACGATGGCACAGAAGAAAAATGAAACGGTCCAGACTGTTAAAGAAAAGAATGTACCAACGGCAGAAGAATCGGTGGCTCCAGGGTCATTTGTACACACTTTTTGGGATCAATTTGAGCTTTCTAGTGAACGGGCAGAACAGCTTCAAGAGAATAGAGAAGATGCATACATTAATGCCTTAAGAGAAGTCATTAATTTCAATAAGCAATTTAGAAAATCGGTTGCGAATTTGTATGAGCAGTCGAAAAAAACAAACAAAGAGATGGTTTCTGAACTAATGCAGCAATTTTCATTCGGTAAAGAAGAAATCAAAGATGAGGACTTTCCGGTGAATGAGAGAGAAGAACTTAAGAAAAAGGTTTTAGAGGTATCTGAACAATTAGAGAAGCTTGCATTAACGCCAATTAAATCAGTTTTTCAGATTGTCGACCAACTTGAAGATAATTTTGAAAAAAATGCAGAATCAAGCGTAACTTTTGGTCGTGACCGGCGCAATGCGTGGCAGCAGGTTAGGAAGGAATATATTAAATTGGCAAGAGATACTCATTTAAACATTGTTGACCGAAGCAAAGGTAGTCTTAAAGAATTTGTAAAGATGCCGTAACTACTAGTTATCAACTAAGGAGAATTGAAAGAATTGGGGAATATAAGCATCGATTGCAAGTCATAAGAGCCACAATCTCTCTTCTAACTATTATAGAGATTGTGGTTCTTTTAATTTGTTAATTACATAGGAATTTTGTTGTGTAACCTAGAATTTAAAATACATAATTCGTCTTAGATGCTGGATGTTTATTTTAAGAAGGCAGGGGAACCAATTTGAAAATGAAGATAATCGCACTATGTACGACCTTTATTATGGGAATCGGGAGTGTTTTTTCTTGTCCATCAGTATATGCAAAGGAAAATAATCTTAAAAGTGTACAGGATCAGCGAACAGGTCTTCAAACAGATATTTCAAAAGCAAATTTAGAAATTTTTCAAGTCCAAGATGAATTAATTAGACTAGCTGAACAAATTATTAGAGTTGAGCAAGCCATTAAAGATAATAAAAAAATGATTGAACAAACAGAAGAAAAGGTAAAAGCCTCACAATCCCAAGTACAGGATCTTCAGCAAGAAATAGTATCCATTCAAGAGAGAATTAATAAACGAAATGAATTAATAAAAAAACGTGCCTTATCGCTACAAGAAAGTGGTGGTCAGGTTAGATATATACACGTTGTTCTAGGTTCTTCGAGCTTTAGTGATTTTGTAGAAAGACTTGGTGCAGTTGCCTCGATGGTGGAAGCAGACCAAGATCTAGTTAAACATTATAAAGAAGATCAGGATGAAGTCCAAACTAAACAATCTTCAGTGGTGAAAAAGTTAAACGAATTGCAAAATATGAAAACAGAACTTTTATGGATGCAAGAACAAATATTAGAACAAAAAAAGCAAAATGATGCTTTAAAAGCAGAACTTAAGATGAAAGAGCTGGAAAAACTTTCTGAGAAAGCTGATTTACAACAGAAAGATGGAACACTAGCAATAAAAGAAGCGCTCTTATTAAACGAGGCTCAGAATTCTAAGGGAACAGATAAAAATAATGAAACCGTGAATTTGGATGTTCCATTACCTACAACCACCAATGAAGCCATTAATGTGGTCATTCATGCTGGAGAAAAATATATTGAGAACTCCGTTTATGTATTTGGCGGGGGAAGAAACTCTTATGATGTTGCCCATGGTAGATTTGATTGTTCAGGATTTGTTGCGTGGGCCTTCAGACAGGCAGGATTTAAAGTGGGCGCTCATACAGATATCCTAAAAAATACTGGGGAAAGAGTTACCCTAAGTGAGGCGCGTCCTGGAGATCTAGTTTTTTTTGACACTTATAAAATAGATGGGCATGTAGGGATTTACCTTGGCGGAGGTAAATTTATTGGTTCTCAAGGTTCAACCGGAATAGCCGTTGCAGATTTAACGCAAGGATTTTACAAAAAGAAGTTTAATGGGCGTGTTATGAGAATTATCAACGACTAACCATATAATGAAAAAACACTGAATGTGGCAATAATTTAAGGCTGCATTTTTTCTTTGGAAAAATATACATGAAACTAATTTTTGAATAATTGCGTTATTATTAGTGGAGAGTAAATTGGAATTTAAAAAATATTGCATTGTTATTGTTTAATGAGTAAAATAGATGAGTTATAAATTTAATCACTTACAATACTTTTGCAACAAGGTTAGGAGATTATCAGAAATGGAACTACTTATGATTATTAAAGCTATTATTCTAGGGCTGGTAGAAGGATTAACAGAATTTGCCCCCGTATCATCTACCGGGCACATGATTATCGTGGATGATATGTGGCTGCAATCCGAAAAGTTTTTAACACAGCATGGAGCAAACACATTTAAAGTCGTTATCCAACTTGGTTCCATATTGGCGGTTGTTGTCACCTTTAAAGATCGTTTTATTGATTTATTAGGATTGGGGCGCTTAAAAAAACAAGCAGCTTCAGGACAAGTACAAGGCCGTTTAAAACTTTCTCAAGTAATTGTGGGTTTAATCCCTGCCGGTGTACTAGGCGTCCTTTTTAACGACTATATTGATGAGCACTTATTTTCAACTGCAACTGTTTTAATTGGCTTAGTTATTGGGGCGATCCTAATGATTCTTGCGGATATTTTTGGTCCAAAACGTCCAAAAGTACAAACAGTTGACCAAATTACCTACAAACAAGCATTGACTGTTGGCTTGTTTCAATGTTTTTCACTTTGGCCAGGATTTTCTCGTTCGGGTTCAACAATTTCAGGAGGAGTTTTGATGGGGATGAGTCACCGTGCTGCCGCAGACTTTACCTTTATCATGGCTGTGCCAATCATGGCTGGAGCTAGTTTTCTCTCTTTATTAAAGAATTGGGAGTATATGACGTTGGATGCCCTTCCAATTTTTATTGCAGGATTTATTAGTGCCTTTATTTTCGCTCTTTTGTCTATACGCTTTTTCCTAAAGCTTATTAACAAAATAAGATTATTACCATTTGCTATTTATCGGATTGTGCTGGCTATTATCCTGTATGTAATATTTATCTAATCCGTGCCTTCTCTGTATTGTTAAACCAAAAGGTTAATAAAGAATGTAAGTGGGTCTATTAAGTCAATAATAGACCCTATTTCTATTTATGATAAATCTGGAAAGTCACTGATAATTCCTTCAACATGGAAATGATTAAGCGTTTTTAAGTCATTCTTTTTATTAACAGTCCAAATCATTGTTTTAAAGCCATGGTGGTGAATTCTTTTAATCAACCGCTTATTCACCATGGTTATTTTGGGATTTACATACGACACATAGCTTGTAAAGGACTTTAAATTTTTATTCGAAATCATCTTCACACCGGAGTTTTTAATCAAAATGCCTATTGGAATGGTAGGCAGAAGGTCGTGAAACCGTTTTAGCGCACCACGGTCAAAGGACTGAACAATAATTTGCTTGTCAACGGATGTTAACTCTCTTTTCTTCAATTCCTCCGCAAGTTTTTCCTCAACCAGGGGATAAAGTGAGGGTTTTTTTAATTCAATTAAAAAGCCGATTTTCCCTGCAAACTCCTCAAATACCTCAGAGAGAGAGGGGATCTTCTCACCCGTAAAATTACAATGAAACCAACTTCCTGCATCAAGACTTTGAATTTCTTGTAAAGTAAAATCCTTTACTTTCCCTTTCCCATTTGTTGTTCTGTTAACGGTTGGATCATGTATCACAACTAATTCATGATCTTTTGTCATTTGAATGTCAAGCTCGAGGTAGTCGACACCTAATTCTACGGCTTTCCTAAAGGATGAAATTGTATTCTCTGGACAGTAGCCTGCCGCACCTCTATGACCGATTTTCAAGGGGAGGGTTTCTTTCTTTTTCTCACTAAACCGTGTGATTGCTCTGTATATGATCATGATAAGTACGAATAAAAGCGTAGCAGCATTTCTCAAGTTGGTGCCCCAATCTATATATATTTGTGAACATGGTATGAAAAATAGATAAGAATGTCAATTCGAAGAGGATAAAATTGTAAAAAATATTTTTCTGAGGGCTAATTCCTTTATTGTACTTGAATTTTTCCTTAATTATGGGCTTCTTCTTTTTTATTAAACTGGGTAATTTGGATATGTGTCTATCGCACATTTTTAATCAAGTGAATAGGATATATGGAATTAAGAAAAGGAGGTAATGTAAATGTCAGGTGTTGCTGGTGGATACGGCGGCGGATTTGCCCTACTGGTCGTTTTATTTATTTTGTTAATCATTATTGGGGCTTCATGGTGCTACTAAGAAATCAACTTAGATAAAAAGGAGGTCTTGAAAAATGTTTGGTTACGGATTTGGAGGATGCGGATACGGATATGGAGGTTGCGGTTACGGCAGCGGTTTTGCTTTAATCGTAGTATTATTTATCCTCTTGATTATTGTCGGTGCAGCTTGCTTTAGATAAAAACGTAAAATGGAGGCCCGCTTGTTTAATCAAGCGGGTTTTCATTTGAAAAAGCCCGTTTCCATTTACTAAAAGCATCTAATTCATTGGAGATTTTCTTTACAGTAAAGCCAATCAAAGCTGCATCATCCAGGATCCCCAGACCAATAATGAAATCTGGTACTAAGTCAAGTGGCGAAACAAAGTAAAGAAGGGTACCAATGACAGTAAGAATTGTGCTGGGTGAGACATTTTTATATTCACCTTTTGAATAGGCTTTAACTAATTCAAAAAATAATTGCAGTTTTTCCCAAACATCTCCTAAACTTCCCTTTTTCTCATTTGCCATTTTGATCGCTTTGTTAAGCAATCCTTCTGTTTTTTGCGGGTTGCCAAGGTATTCTTTAGCTTCGTTAGAATATTTATGCTGCTCTTTTTCAAAAACCTTAGTTTTACCGAACAATGCATTCACTTCCTTTTTGTGAAGTCCATGCTTAGTTTACCACCAAATAAAAAAAACATTAGATATTTCATCATAAATGAAAACCAGGTGCCCAATAAACAGCACCTGGTTTTCATAGGCTATCTTTATACTAAGACCATATTATCACTTATGGTTGCCGGTGTTCCCCAAACTATTTCTTCAATCTCTGAGCCTTCAAGTGTTTCTTTTTTTAATAATGCATCGACTAATTGTTGATACTGATATTGATGGTTATTAATAAGACTCTCTGCTTTTTGTAAAGCTTTTTCAAATAGCTCTTGCATCTTTTCTTCTTTATCTTGTTTTTTGAAGGTCAATGTAAATCCTTCTTGAAGCATACCAGTATCTACCATTTGTTCGATAATTTGTTTTGCTTGTTGAACGTCGCCACTTACGCCGATGCTGTGTTCTCCTAAATGAATTCTCTCAGCAACCCCGCCAGCTAATATCATTGCTACGCGCTCTAATAAGTCACTGGTCGTAGATAGATGCAATTCCTTTGGAATTGGTGCAACATAACCGAGCGCCTCTCCACGAGGGATAATGGTTGCTTTCCTAACGGAACCAGGTTTCGTCAATGATGCTACAATGGCATGACCAGCCTCATGAATTGCGACCCTGCGTTTTGTATCATAATCTTGTAATGACCGGGAAGTGCTTCCTAAAATCGTTCGATCAAGGGCATAGTCAATGTCCTGCTTTTGGATGGACTCTTGGCCGTTCCGAACAGCTCTTCTGCTAGCCGTTTCGAAAAGTGATTGGAGCTCTGCACCTGAAAAACCTGAAGTACTTTCTGCCAATTCATCTAATTGTGCAAGAGCATCTTTATCAAATGATTTATCTTTAGCATGGATAGCAATTATCTCTCTTCTTCCTTTTGTATCTGGAAGTGGTACATGGAAGGAAAAATCGATTCTTCCTGGACGAAGGAAGGCTTCATCCAACATGTCTTTTCTGTTTGTGGCAGCAATAAAAAGAATTCCATCATTTGAATGTCCGCCATCAAGTTGTACAAGTAATTCTGTTAAGGTTTTTTCGGCTTCCTCGCCGCCATGTGCCTTTCTTTTTGCTGCTAAAGCATCGACCTCATCAATGAAAACAACGGCAGGGCCTTGCTTTCTTGCTGCTTTGAACAATGATCGGACCCGGCTAGCCCCCACTCCAATAAACATTTCATTAAATGACGAACCGCTTGCCGAAAAGAAAGCAGCGTTTAATTCACGGGCAATTGCTTGAGCGAGTAATGTTTTACCTGTACCTGGCGGGCCGTACAAAAGAATACCTTTTGGTGGTGTAATCCCTAATTTTGAAGCACGCTCAGGTTCTTTTAGGATCGAGAGAGTTTGTAAAATTTCTTCCTTCATTTCGTCCCCGAGTCCACCTACATCCTTCAAACTAATGGAGGGAAGGGTTCGCGACTTTGCAACACTATTCTTCATTGAATTATTTATTCCCAATCCACCTTTTGTTTTTTGAAGCGTGAATGCTGCTCCAGCCAACAGAAGAATAACGCCGCCTAATATCCATTTTCCATATTTACTGCTCTTTGAATAGGAGTATTCAATATTATATTTAACAACCAATTTATCTACCATTTGGCTGTTCGGTGGGACATGGGAAAGATATACCGTTTCACCAGCATGAATATAAAGGCTTCCATCGGGTTTTTCAGTTATACTTACAGTTTTCCCTTGTTGTGCTTGAATAGTTTTCTCAACAGAGGAGAATGGTATAGCAACTTCATTATTGGTAGTTTGAATAATCCAGACGATTCCTGCAATAACTAATATTAACGCTGCAATGAGCGGAATAAATTTCGAGACTTTTTTTATACTTGGTTTCAATTTTCTTCATCTCCTTCAACAGAGTTCTCCTCTATTATAAAGGGGTTTCCAGAAAAATGGATGTGGGAATCGTTGGGAAACTAGAAATGCCCGCATAAAAAAATAAACCAGCACAATTTTTTTAAAATGCGCTGGTGTGGTTTATAAAAACTACGATAATAAGCGAAGATGTGGAATGATTGGATGTAATACACTTTGAGCAATTGAGCCAATGCTGGCACCGATACAGGATGCTTTATTCCATTTAAAAACATGAACTTTTTCATCTTTTCCTTCAATCAAGAACAATAATTGGGCATCCTCTTCAGCAATACCTATTTTTTTATAAGAAATCTTGTTTTCGTTGAGGATAATTTCAAAGGCTTTATGCAATAAATTCAAAGTCTGTTGATCGATTTTAGTAATATCCAAGTCAGGTACCTCCGATGTGTTATGTAATCACGATATTTATTTTTCATCATTACCGCTTTCTTTCATTATATTCTTTATGCTTTCGGGTTTAAAGAAATATTGCAAAGTTTCCGTTTGAGAGATAAGATTGAAGTTATGGACAAAAATTTTTATTGTCAAAAGAGAGGAAAACGAAATGGGTAACAATTTTAAAGAAGATGTATTGTCACGCCGGACATTTGCGATTATTTCCCACCCAGATGCCGGAAAAACTACGCTAACCGAAAAATTATTATTATTCGGAGGAGCTATTCGAGACGCGGGAACTGTAAAAGCGAAAAAAACAGGAAAGTTTGCAACCAGTGACTGGATGGAAATTGAAAAGCAACGGGGGATTTCCGTTACCTCCAGTGTCATGCAATTTGACTATGAAGGATTCCGAGTTAACATTTTGGATACGCCTGGACACCAAGATTTCAGTGAAGATACGTATCGTACTTTAATGGCTGTAGATAGTGCTGTAATGATCGTTGATGCTGCCAAGGGGATAGAGGCACAAACACTCAAACTATTTAAAGTATGCCGGATGCGCGGGATTCCTATTTTCACATTTATGAATAAACTCGATCGTCAGGGCAAGCCGCCGCTTGAACTGTTAGCTGAATTAGAAGAGGTTCTAGGCATAGAATCATATCCGATGAACTGGCCGATTGGGATGGGGAAAGAATTCCTTGGTATTTATGATCGATATAACAATCGAGTGGAACAGTTCCGAGTAGAGGATGATGACCGTTTTATACCGTTAAATGATGACGGAGAGATTGCCGGAGACCATCCACTAAAAAATTCTGGACTTTATGATCAAACACTAGATGAAATTATGCTCCTCAATGAAGCAGGGAATGAGTTCTCAGCTGAAAGAATTGCAGCAGGTAACTTAACACCAGTATTTTTTGGAAGTGCGTTAACTGCCTTTGGAGTTCAAACATTCTTAGAGTCATACTTAAAGTTTGCTCCGCCTCCAATGGCGCGCAATTCATCCATAGGAGAAATTGATCCGTTAGGGGAACAATTTTCAGGTTTTGTGTTTAAGATTCAAGCAAATATGAATCCTGCCCACAGAGATAGGATTGCCTTTGTCCGTGTGTGTTCTGGGAAATTTGAGCGGGGAATGACAGTGAATATTCCGCGTTTGAATAAACAAATCAAGCTCTCGCAATCAACTTCATTTATGGCTGAAGAACGGAATACTGTCGATGAAGCGGTTAGTGGAGATATTATCGGATTATATGACACAGGCACATATCAAATTGGTGATACTTTGACTACCGGGAAAAATGATTTTCAATATGAAAGACTTCCGCAATTTACACCAGAATTATATGTTAGGGTTTCCGCTAAAAACGTCATGAAGCAGAAGTCCTTTTATAAAGGAATTCAGCAACTGGTTCAAGAAGGAGCCATTCAGCTATATAAAACCGTTAAAACGGATGATTATTTATTAGGTGCCGTTGGTCAATTACAATTTGAAGTTTTTGAGCATCGGATGAGAAATGAATATAATGCCGAAGTTTTAATGGAAAGAATGGGTTCAAAAATTGCCAGGTGGGTAGATAGTGAAACGGTTGATGAAAATCTATCGAGTTCTCGTTCAATGTTAGTGAAAGATAGATATGATCATTATGTATTTTTGTTTGAAAATGACTTTGCTCTCAGATGGTTTCAAGAGAAAAATCCATCGGTTAAACTCTATAATCCAATGGATCAAAATGATTAAGAAGAGTGGCGGAATAGAATCCGCCACTTTTCTTAATGTTTATTAAACTGAAAATTCAGACTAATTACCCATGGACAAATCTTTTCTTAGGACTTTACAATGATTACAATCGTCTTGATAAAGACTAAGGAGGAGATAAGTTGGGAAATGGTTTCTTCTTTACTGGGTTTCCTGGGTTTATTTGTAATCAATTGATTCGCGAAGTAATAAAAAATAATCAATTGATAGGATCTGTTTTTGTCCTAGTCCTGCCTAATATGGTTGAAAGAGCAAAAAAAGAATCGGAAGCTATAATAGCGGAATACGGGTTAGATGAGTACACCTTCCACATTATTGTTGGAGATATAACCAAACCGTTTCTTGCTATTACAGAAGAAGAACAGGAAATCTTACAACAAAGGGTTACCCATGTTTTTCATCTAGCAGCCATTTATGATTTAGCGGTTCCAAGAGAAATAGCGCAAATAGTGAATGTAAATGGTACGGAAAACGTAAATGAATGGGTGCGAAGATTACCAAACCTAAATAGATATATTTATTTTAGTACTGCCTATGTGGTCGGAAATAGAGAAGGTACTCTTTATGAGACGGAACTTATTACACCACCTGGTTTTAAAAATCATTATGAACAAACGAAATATGAAGCAGAGGTTTTAGTGGAAACATTAAAAAAAGAAATACCTGTTACTATCATTCGGCCGGGGATTGTCAAAGGCCATTCCGATACGGGAGAAACCACTAAATTTGATGGCCCTTATTTTATTATGAACTTTTTAGATCGGTTGAAATTTCTTCCTCTCATACCTCGACTAGGGAAAGGTGAAGCTTATGTGAACCTTGTTCCCATCGATTATATTATTCAAGCAACTGTGTATCTTAGCCAATTAGACAATGCTGCTGGAAAAACGTATCATCTAACAGACCCACATCCCTACCGTGCTTCAGAAATATATGAAATCCTGATGAAAGAAATGCTAAACAAACAACCAAAAGGAATGATTCCATTAACTGTCGGGAAATGGTTCCTTTCTATTAAACCGTTGCGCAAATTTCTGGGAGTAGAGAAAGAAGCATTGGACTACTTTACTTGGAGGGGACAATTCGATTGTACACAAGCTGTCACAGACCTAAGGGAATCAGGGATCGCCTGTCCCGACTTTAAAGATGGAATTAAACCAATGACAGAATTTTACTTACAACAAAAAGATAACCCAACCTTTCATATTAAAATTATTTAACGGGGGTGATAATAAATGGATGCAATTCAAGAAAAGCTTAAAATAGTTGCCCCAGCAACAGGAGAGCGGCTGGGGGAAATTCCTGTAACATCTGTTAACGAAGTCGATTCCTTTTATCATAGGAGTAAAACAGCGTTTAAGCAGTGGAGTAATCTGACTATGTCTGAAAGAGGAAAGTATCTATTAAGACTTAAAGATATTATCGTAGAGCAGATGGAAGATATAGCAAAAACAATCGCTGCGGACACTGGAAAAGTGGTAACGGAGGCCTTGGTAGCTGATATCATGCCAACCCTGGACAGTATTGATCACATAATAAAACATGGGGAGAAAATTCTTCAGCGCCAAAGAGTAAAAACGCCTCTTTTATTGATAGGAAAGAAATCATTTATTGAATACATGCCAAGGGGAGTGGTTTTGGTAATTTCTCCATGGAATTATCCCTTTCAATTGGCAATGGTCCCGATGCTTAGTGCTTTGGCTTCTGGGAATACAGTGATTTTAAAACCATCAGAAGTAACTCCACTAGTAGGGAAATGTATGGAGGGGATTTTTGCTAAAGCGGGCATTCCTATGGGAGTTGTTCAAGTTGCACATGGTGGAAAAGAGGTAGGGGAAGCTTTCACAAATGGGAAACCAGATTATATTTTCTTTACTGGATCTGTCCGGACTGGGAAAATCATTCAACAAGTTGCTTCAAAACATCTAATTCCAACAACCCTAGAACTTGGCGGCAAGGATCCAATGATTGTATTTGCAGACGCTCATTTGGAGCGTGCGGCAAAAGGGGCAGTGTGGGCGGCATTTACTAACAGTGGTCAAGTATGTATGAGTGCAGAAAGGCTGTATGTTGAAAAATCAATTTATCCTAAATTTCTATCTTTACTAAAAAAAGAAATTTTAAACTTAAAACAGGGGAACAATGAAGATGACGATGTCGGTTCGATGACTTTCCCAGCTCAAATAGAAATTTTAAGAGACCAGTTAGAGGATGCATTGAGCAAGGGAGCAAGACTTGAGACAGGTCTAATGCCTGAAAAATGGAACAATGGAATGTTTTTACCGCTTATTGTAGTTACAAATGTGAACCATGATATGAAAATAATCCAGGAGGAATCCTTTGGACCGATTCTGCCAGTCATTCCATTTGAGAGTGAAGCTGAAGTAATTAGTCTTGCAAATGATACGGTTTATGGGTTAAATGCAAGCGTTTGGTCAACTGATCATGTAAAAGCCAGAAGAGTATCCTCTAAACTCGTATCAGGAGCAGTAGTGATAAATGACGCTATTATTAGTATTGCCCATCATGGCCTTCCCTTTGGAGGGGCAAAACAAAGTGGAATCGGCAGGTACCATGGGGATGCCGGGTTAAGAATTTTTTGACATGAAAAAGCTATTGTCGAGGACCTCGGCCGGAAAAAGAGTGAAATTCATTGGTATCCTTATCAAGGAAAATACCCATTATTTCTTCAGCTTTTTAAAAGTTATTTCCAAGCTAATCGAAACTGGATTATATTTTCAAAAACCTACTTACGCATCCTCAAAAAGAATTAAGTTGGGAAAAATAATAGAATATCCGCTATTTTTTGGCAGAGATGGATAAACTAAGTTAAGTGAATTCTTAGCTTTAAAAATATGCCACGAGAAGCGGGACTGTACGATGAAAAAGATGAGCAAACTTGAAGCTGTTTTTTGGAATATTGCTTTTCCTGGTTTTAGTCAATTGTTAATGGGTCAATATATCAAAGGAATATTGTTTGTTACATTAGAAGTAATGATCAATTCAAATAGTCACTTTAATTCGGCAATCATGTATAGTTTCTTAGGAGAAATTAACAATGCAGAGAAGGTACTTAATTATCAATGGCTTATGTTTTACCCGTGTGTCTATTTGTTTTCCTTGTGGGATGGTTATCGTTCAGCTATGCCTGAAAATGAAAAATACTCGTTTTTTCCATTTGTCTTCGGTGCCTATTTTGTTACTGTAGGATTAATGGTATCGCCTAAGGTTACAATTTTTCAAATTCATCCTGGCCCAGTTTTTTTACCGATGCTGTTTTTAATCCCTGGGTTGCTTATTGGTTTTTTAATTAAATTTTTATTGTCTTTAAAGTTTCAAAAATAAAAATTACTTATAAAAAGCTTCAAATCAGGATATTCTGGTTTGAAGCTTTTTATTGGGAAAATTTTTTTAAAATGAACCCCCACAAATTGCTTCAGATGGAGCGTAACTATGTAGTGAAAATAAACTTTTTATACATTAGGAACAAGATAAAAGGATGTGGTTTGGGAAAAAGAAAAATAAATAAATAAGGGTTATAACAATAAACAGGAAAAGATAGCCTTTGTTGGGGCTGTTTTTTTTAAATGCTTACCCCCAAAAAAGTCCAAGATAACACTCATATGTTATAATTGGTCGAATAGAGGTGAGCATATGCTAGGTTTATTGTTTATGGACAAAAAGAAAAAGAAGAACACCTTGGAAGAAACGGTTCTTCTGATTCAACAAGGTGACCGTTATTTACTTGATGAAATTATTAATTCCTACAAACCATTTATAGCAAAAACAGTATCTTCTGTATGCAAACGATATATCTATGAAACCGATGATGAATTTAGTATTGGGCTCATCGCGTTCAATGAAGCGATTGAGAAATATTCTACAGAGCGTGGGAACTCCTTATTGAGTTTTTCTGAAGTCATAATCAAAAGAAGAGTAATTGACTATATTCGTAAGCAATCCAAAAATCAACATTTAAGTTTTGACTTAACTAATGATACAAATGAAGAAGAAACAGCTGGAACAATTATTGTTAATGAACTCTCATTAGATGATTACAAGAAAAAGAATGATGAACAATTAAGAAAAGATGAAATTGTTCATTTTCAGAAATTATTAACTACTTTTGATTTAAGTTTTTCTGACTTAGTTGAGAATTCACCTAAGCATGTCGATGCACGCAAAAACGCAATTATCGCTGCAAAATTGTTAGTCGAAAACGAAGAATTAAAAGAAATGTTATTTAATAATAAACGGCTGCCCATTAAACAGTTAGAGAAAATGGTAGATGTCAGCAGGAAGACGATTGAACGAAATAGGAAATATATTATTGCCATTGCACTTATATTATCTAGTGATTATGTTTATATGAAAGATTATATAAAGGGGGTGCTAGACACATGAAAAAGGGAATTATAATGGAAATAGAAGAAGAATTCCTAACGCTTATGACCCCTGAAGGTGAGTTTTTACATAGCAGAAGGCAAAATCAGCCCTATGCAATTGGGGAAGAAATTCACTTTTTTCCCATAGATCATGTTAAAAGCTCAAATCCTTTTAGTTGGTTTAATAGCATTTTTAAATTTAAACCTGTTTGGGCACTAGTGGCTGCGTTCGTTATTATACTTGGCTCATTTTTCCCAATGTATCAAAGTAATAAAGCGTATGCCTATATGTCAATTGATGTTAATCCAAGTATCGAACTTGGTGTTAATAAAAAGATGCAGGTTGTTGAAATTATAGGATTTAACAATGATGGTAAGAAGATTGTCTCACACCTGACTAATTGGAAAAAGAAAAATGTTTCTGAATTAGCACAAACGATTTTCGCTGAAATGAATAAAGAAGGTTTTTTGAGTACAAAAGAACACGTTACCATTTCCGCAGTAAGGACCACCGATCCTGATGAAAAAGTGGAAAAGGAACTTAAAGCAAACATTGAAGAAATTAAAGCATCAGTTGACAAACAAAAGGTTGAACTTATAGTTGTAAATCCTACTAAAGAAGAATTAAAAAAAGCGCATAAACTTGGCATTACAGCTGGTAAATTACACGATAATAACACCAAAGTTTCCATTAATAGAACAAATGAAGTGAAAACGAAAGATAAAAAGAAAACTTCTGATAGTAAACCTAAACAAAAGAAACAGCCTGTTCACTCTACTCCTTCAGGGCCAGTGAAGAAACAAACAGAAAATAAGGCCGTTCAAAATAAGGCATTTGCAGAAAACAAAAGGCAATTGGAAAAGAAATGGATAAATGGAAAAGTTAATCCACCTGGACAATTGAAAAAGATAGATGAACATAATATAAAACAAAATCAAGAGCGGCCTATAAAACAAAATAATAAACAAAAAGAAAAAAAGGCTGAAAACAAAAAATCACAGAACCAAGAAAAGTCTAACGGGAAAGACAGTCATAGAGACTCCTTCAAAGAAAAAAAAGCTGAGAACAAAAATTCGTTGAACCAAGAAAAGTCTAAAAAGAAAGACAATCATAATGGTATCGATAAAAACCAAAGTAAATGGAAAAATAAAGAAAAAGAAATAAATAAACATGAGGATAAAAACTATAAACATCATATCAATAAAAATAAAGATGATGACCAAAAAAATAAAAATTCTCATGGAAGAAATAGATAAATAAAGTCCGGAAGTAATTCCGGACTTTTTCCATATTTATGAAATTATTGTTGTTGTCCAGATAATTGTGCTTGTGCCTGTTGGACAAGGCGTTTTGTAATTTCCCCGCCTACAGATCCATTTGCTCTTGAAACTGTATCTGACCCTAAATTGACTCCAAATTCTTGGGCGATTTCATATTTAACTTGATCTAAATATTGTTCAATCCCAGGTACTAACAACTTGTTACTGCTATTAGCCATATAAATCAGCTCCTTATTTTCAATACAGAGATAATTTTACCTCTGTATAGGTATTATTAATTTATTTTGTTGTTTTATAAGTGGAAATGTTTTTCGTTATTGGATATAAATTTTTAATAAAATGGCTGTGTTAAACTTGTCTGTTGATTTCCGTTCCAGGCACAAGCGGTTCGCGGGCGTGCCGGAGAGCCTCCTCGGCGCTTTTAGCGCCTGCGGGGTCTCCCCTGCCCCGTACTCCCGCAGGAGTCTTCGTGCCTTCCACTCCAATCAACAGAGTGTTAAAATTAATTTTTAACACAGCCAATTAAATAAAAAAGAGCCAAACGGCTCTTTTTTACTATACCTTCACTGCCTCTAATAAGAGGTCAACGATGTGAACACCTCGCATTTTATCAGCAAGTCCTTCCTTTTCAATCCCAACTTTTACTTGTAATAAGCAGCCAGGGTTAGTAGTAACAATTGTGGAAGCGTGGGTATTTTTTGCTTGGTCCATTTTGTAATCAAGCATTTTCATTGACATTTCTGATTCGATAATATTGTATATACCGGCCGAACCGCAGCAACGGTCTGCATCATTCATTTCAACATATTTAGCTCCTTTAATGGACTGCAGAAGGAGCCTAGGGGCAGATGCAGTTTTCATCACATTTCTTAAATGACAAGAATCCTGATAAGTAATTATCTGAGGTGGGAGCTCTAATTTTACCCTTTCATGGAAGTTAACTGAAACTAAAATTTCAGTTACATCTTGAATTTTTTCGGTAAACTTCTTAGCGCGGTCACTCCACTCTGGGTCTTCTTTTAATAAGTGATCATAACCAAGTAAGAATGCACCACAACCGCCGGCATTCGTAATGATAAAATCAACATTTAAATCCTCAAATGCTTTGATATTTCTCTTGGCAAGATCTTTTGAACCTCCTTTTTCACCATAATGACCGTGCAGGGCACCACAACAGGTTTGCTCCTCAGGAATAACAATTTCACAACCAGCCAGTTGGAGTAATTTAATGGTAGCATCATTTGTTTTCATAAACATGGAGTCCATCAAACAGCCGCTAAAGAAAGCAACTCGGTGTGTTTGTTTTCCAATTGGTTCTGCATGAACCGGTCTATTTTTCAGTTCTTTCATCGTTGAAACTGGAGGAAGTATTTTTTCCATTAAGGTTAAATGCTCAGGCAACATACCTAAAAATCCAATTTTTCTCGCCATAGTTTGTAAACCAGAACGTTGGTAAAACCCAATTAGCCCTGTCACATTTTTCATTCGTTTTGGATGTGGGAACAATCCCTCGAAAACTGTTTTTCGAACGATGCTAGTCGATAATGAGTGTTTCTTATTCTGACTGACAATATCACGTGCTTCTTCAAGTAAATGACCATACTTTACTCCAGATGGGCAAACAGTTTCACATGCTACGCAGCCAAGACATAGGTTAAGCGAACGCTCAAAGTCTTCATCCGGTTCAATTAAACCATCGGTAACAGCCTTCATTAAGGCGATTCTGCCCCGCGGGGAATGTGATTCTTTATAGCCTGATTCAATATATGTGGGACACGCGGGTAAACAAAAACCACAGCGCATACAATTTAATAATTCATCTTCATTCATTCTCACTTTAAACTGTTCTTGGATGATTTCTTTTTCTTTCACTGTTGTCATTTTGAAACCACCATGTGTTTTTTGTCGTCTGCTGCGAAAACTGTTCCCTGGCCAGAAACTACCACGCGCTTCCTATAACTTTTTGCAAAAACCTTACCCGGATTCATGATATTATTTGGATCCAAAGCAAGTTTAATGGCTTTCATCACGGCAATTCCTTCTTTACCCAGTTTCCATTCAAGATACGGTGCTTTCATAACTCCGACACCATGCTCACCTGTAATGGTTCCGCCAAGTTCCACTGCTCTTTCAAAGATTTCTGCAAAAGCCATCTCGACACGTTCCATTTCTTCGTGATTTCTTGCATCCGTTGGGCATGTAGGATGGAGATTTCCATCACCTGCATGGCCAAAGGTACAAATTTGCAGATTGTATTTGTCAGCAATGTTATTAATTGCGTTTACCATTTTCGCTATTTCTGACCTTGGGACAGTAGCATCTTCAAGTACAGTAGTTGGCTTGAGTCGTGCAAGTGCAGAAAGTGCTGTGCGCCTTGCAGCAGCTAAGGCTAATGCTTCTTCTTCTGAAGATGCTACTTGAACGGAGACGGCACCTTCCTGCTTACAAACCTTGATGATTTTTTCAATATCACGTTCGACGACTTCAGGTGAGCCATCTTGTTCAATTAATAGAACTGCTTGAACGTCTGTAGGTAATCCAATTTGAGAATAGTCTTCAACTACTCTGATCGTAGGTTGATCTAGGAACTCAAGTGTGACAGGTATAATTTTATTGGCAATAATTTTGGAAACAGATTTTGCTGCAGCTTCTAGATCCTGATACAAGGCTAGCATCGTTTTCTTAGTTTCAGGCATGGGGATAAGTTTTAAAATTGCTTCAGTGATGATCCCAAGAGTTCCTTCTGAACCTACCATTAACCGGGTAAGATCATACCCTGCGACATCCTTTGCCAGTTTTCCACCTGTTCTTACGATATCTCCGTTTGGCATGACAACCTCAAGACCAATCACATAATCCCGGGTGACTCCATATTTAAGTCCACGTAATCCACCAGAGTTTTCGTTAATGGCTCCACCAATCGTGGCAATTTTCATTGAACCTGGATCGGGTGGATAAAAAAGTCCTTTTGCTGAAGCAGCGTTAGCTACATCCAGGCATATGACCCCTGGCTGGACAGTAATCGTTAAATTTTCTTCATCTAAGTCAACAATACTGTTCATATGCTTGAAAAGAATAACTACGCCACCCTCAGTTGGGCATGTGCCTCCACAAAGATTTGTCCCGGAACCTCTCGGTACAATAGGCACTTTATTTTCATTACATACCTTAACAACTTCTGAAACTTCCTTTGTATTCCTTGGGCTGACAACCGCATCCGGCATTGCCTGCAAGTTTGGGGTTGAATCATAGGAATAAACAAGTCTTTCGGTTTTGGCATCATCAAAATTTTCCCTTGAAACAATGCTGATTAATTTGTCTTTTACTACTTTGGAAAGCATGCTGTTTCCTCCATTCACTTCATTCACTGAATACGCCTACAAGGTAAATGTGTTTTTATGTTCTAAATTAAGTATAAAAAAAACAGGCATCTGCCTGCTATGGATAAACATCTAAAAAAACTCAATAATATTTTTTGATTTTTGTTTGTTCATCCAAAAAGAGAATGCCAAGATACAATGTAACTAAATCATGGATATTATTAGGGGTTAATTGTGTTAATTCCTCAACTTTTTTTAAACGATAGTGGAGGGTATTGATATGTATATGTAATGTATTCGATGTGTTCTTCAACGAATGATTTTGCTTAAATAATTCTTTAATGGTTTCTAATAGTTCTGTTTCCTTCAAAAGGGGTCCAATGGTTCTTGTAATAAAATCAGCTTTGGTTTTGGGATTTATTTCTTCAGAAATCATTTCAAGAGTCAAATCTTCATCGAAAATAATCGAGGTATTTAACTTTGCTATGTTCAAAGATCTTTCAGCTTGTCGATAGGAATCACTAATTTCCTGAGAATTCGTTGCCTGACCAACACCAGCAATCGCTTGAATCCCGAAATTGTTTGTCAAGAATTGAAAAAAATGCTGTAAACGTCTCTCAATACTCTCCCGTGTAGGTCGATTAGAGCAATTTATGAGTAATACCATCCTATCATTGCCAGACCTAGCGACAACTTCTTTTGAATTTTGCTGAAACCTATTAAAAATCATTGTCCAACTATCCCTCGAAAGTGGTGCGTTTAACCCGATAAATTCAATAATTACAACCAATCTTTTGACTGTTATGTCAATTGAAAGAAGCTTAGCTCGGTCTAAGAAAGAGTAATTCCACTCTTTGGCTTGGACCCAATCCATTATGAATGATTCTAATGCTCGCGTATGCCATTCAAACTGTTCGGCATAATAATTTTCACTAATAAGGAGTTCAGTCATTTTTCGGATTACTTCACCAAAAGGGGTAACTTTATTTGGTTCGCCAGTAATTCCAATTACTCCAATCACATCATGTTGAAAGAAAATCGGTAAATTAATCCCAGCTTTTACACCTGTTAACTTTAATTGGTCTTCATGTGTAATGATCATCTTTCTTTTTTGTTGTAATGCAATCAAAGCTCCTTCATGGAAAGACCCTACTCGATCGAAGTCAGTGCTTGCAATGATATAGCCTTCCGTGTTTACAACAATAATATCTTCACCAATTAACTTCTGGACTTCTTTGACAATTTTTTCAGCTAATTCAGGTAATATCAAGGGTGACACCTCCAAGAACAACTGCTTCTATTATAGCAGTGTTTGCCTGCAGGTTGTTTGGTAAAAAAAACTCTGGATGTGTCATCCAGAGTTTGGTGAAAATGATGAACTTAATCACTTCCTTGACTTACATCTTTTGAAGGATGCATAAAAGGGTATGCTTGCGGTTTCTTTTTACTTTCCAATAACTCACGGTTTTCACTTGTGTTCCAGCCAATATCATTAGTCGGATGAACCCATTTATCTCCCGCCATAATCGAAGGGTCGGTATCTTTTGTCCAGTTCTCTAGAGGAGAATTAGGCGAGGCATAAATACTATCACCAATCGTAACACCATGTTCATTAACAAAGGGAGGCTCCATTTTTATTCCAGTACCCTCAAAGCTAGGGGCACTGATTTGATGAGGCATGGTTTCATTCAAGCTTACTGGCTCGGGGGACTGTGTATTTTTCATTTTTTTCATTTTCAAATCACTCCTGTTTTTTCTTTATTTTCTTCGAGTAGAGCAAATTTATTTATGAAAAAAAAGGAAAGGAATGATTACCTTTAGTTTGTTCAAAACTAGGGTAGTAAGGTTAAACTATTTTCTGGGAGGATTATTTGATGGCAAAACGTAAAGCAGAATTTGATGCAGTGGAAAAATATACAAAAACACCTCATAAAAATGTTCAAGAAAGTGAATTTTCAGCGGAATTCACTGATAATAACAATGCGATTAGATTTCAAAATCGAAACTCAAAACTAGGGAAAAAGGGAAGAAGTTAATGAAAAGCCGCCGTAAAACCCCACCACGTATTCCTACTGAAGAATTCAGCATCGAATTTGGCGATGTTAACGGCACAAAATTATATGACATTATGCAGGTGACACAAAAAGAGAAGAAAAATAATAAAAAGAAATAAGCCGGCAACGCCGGCTTGTTATTTTTCTAAATATGAAAAAATCTGTGTACGACTGTTCATGGGGTCAAAATAAGCTAAAAGACATGAAGGATGTTTAAAAATCTTCCCGCTTGTTAGGAATTCTGATAAATCAAAGGTGAGTTCTTCAAGCATCGTATGTTTAAACAATTCTTTTTCATCGAGGCCAAGTTCAACAAACGAATCCCCTAAAATAAACGGATGTTCGGAAATTTGTTTGTAAATTTGTGTTCTTTTTTCTTTATTAAAGCTTGCTTCCCACCAAGGTTTTCTTGGTTTGAATTTGTGCTTCAAAAGGTAATCATACTTCATTAGCCCAACAATAACATCAAGCTCAGCAACATCCTGGTGTTCTAAAAAGGTATACAGTCTACGGAATAAATCTTCAAGTTGATGACCAATTCTGGACCAGCCTTGGCTTTCCCAGAAAGAACCAAATTCTTGAAAGAAGTCAAACGGTGAAGGAAATACATTGGTTATTAAATATTCCACAGTAGCATCCATCCGATGGTCATTCCAGTATTTTTCCAACACATCCTCAACTTGCTTAATTCTAACAATATCGTCGAAAGAGAGGACATTGTTGCTTAAGATTTCATAGGGAGAATGATCCATATATATATATTTATGGTCATCTGCCCGAAGCCTTACTCCTGTGCCTCTGAGCATTTTTAGAAAACCTAATTGCAGCTCTTCCGGACGGAGCTCAAATACATCATTGAAAGTCTTTCGAAAAGAAGCGTAATCTTCTTCAGGTAAACCAGCTATTAAATCAAGATGCTGGTCTATTTTCCTACCTTCTTTTACCATTGAGACTGTCCTAGTCAGTTTCGAAAAATTTTGTTTTCGCATCACCAGTTCATTGGTAAAGTCATTGGTGGATTGAACACCGATTTCAAAGCGGAAAAGACCTTTAGGTGCTTCTTGATTAAGAAATTCAATTACTTCAGGACGCATGATATCTGCTGTAATTTCAAACTGAAAGACGGTTCCAGGAAGATGTTCATCAATTAAGAAACGAAACATTTCCATAGCATAACTCCTGCTAATATTAAAGGTACGATCGACAAACTTAATTGTTTTTGCCCCATTAGCCATTAAATAGCGTATATCTTCTTTAATTTTTTCACGGTCAAAGTATCGGACACCCACCTCAATCGATGACAAGCAAAATTGACAGCTGAATGGACAACCACGGCTAGTCTCAATATAGGTGACTCGTTTGCCTAAATTGGAGATATCTTCAGGGAAACGATAGGGTGAAGGTAATTCCTTTAGGTCCAACTTATTCATTTGGGGAGTAATGACTATTTGCTGATTCTCACGTAAGGCAATTCCAGGTACTTTTTTAAAGTTATGATTATTTTGGATTTCAGTTAGTAACTGTTTAAAGGTTTGTTCACCTTCACCCATAACAATAAAGTCCACCTCAGGGACTTTTTCCATCCATTCACGTGTGTCATAAGTAACCTCAGGTCCGCCTAGAACAATAACTAGCGATGGGTCCACTTTTTTTAACAGATTCACCACTTTAATGGTTTCTTCAATGTTCCAGATATAACAGCTAAATCCAATCACCTTCGGTTTCTGTTGATAGAGATCTGTCACAATATTTAAAATAGGGTCCTTTATGGTATATTCCTTAATTTGTATATTAAAATCTGGTGCTGCATAAGCCTTTAGACAGCGAATCGCTAGGTTGGTATGAATAAACTTAGCATTCAGGGTTGAACAAATAACATTCATATAAAAACTCCTTTGCATAAATGAAAACAATATTTTATTATAGCCTAGTTTAGAGAAAAAAAGAAGCAAACGATACAAAAGACCCATGCCGGTTTGGCATGGGTCTTACAAAATAATTATTAAGGAATCATAAAACTGAGGTAATGACTCTGAACAAAGGTCATAATTCCAATAATTATTACTAGGAAGAAGCTGTGTTTGATTGTGAAGCGGAACAGTTCGGATTCCTTACCTGCAAGTCCAACAGCGGCACAGGCAACAGCTATTGATTGTGGTGAAATCATTTTTCCGGTTACTCCGCCGGAAGAGTTAGCTGCCAGAGCTAACACCGGATCCATACCAATAGAAGTCGCAGTGATTTTTTGGAGGTTACCGAATAATAAGTTTGCAGAAGTATCAGACCCAGTAATGAACACACCAAGCCAGCCAAGGAAAGGTGAGAAAAACGGAAATAGTAATGAACCTGTTTTGGCAAGTGTCATTCCAAGAGTAGTACTCATTCCAGATGCATTCGTAACATAGGCAAAACCAACAACAGCAGCAATTGTAATGACTGGATATTTTAATTCATTGATGGTTTCGCCAAAAGTAATAGCCCAATTTTTCCAAGAGATGCCAACGATGAATTTTGTTAAAATTGCTGCGATTAAGATTGCTGTACCGGCTGCTCCAAGAAGTTCCAATTTATATATTGCTGGGATTGGAGCTCCTGCTGTGTTAATGATTTTATTATTTATTAATGGCACATTTGGAATATATGTAAGTGCATGCCCAATAGAATTAACTGCTTTTAAGATGGCGTTTGCCCCCTCGTAATGACCAGTTAATGCAAGCTTAACGGTAGGAATACCCCATAATGTAATAATTGCTGTTAACAATAGGAAAGGTGACCATGCCTTGAAAATTTGCCCTCCCGTATGTTTAACTTCTTGTGTTTTAAGTTTCCTTGCCGATGTAGCAGCAAGTTCTTGCTCAGAAGAAAATCGGAAGATTGTTTTTGGCTTCCAGAATTTTAAGAAGACAGCTAGTGCAAATAAGGAAACTAAAGCTGATAAGATATCGGGAAGTTCTGGTCCCATAAAGTTAGAGGTAAAAAATTGAGTACCAGCAAATGCTACTCCTGATACGAGAATAGCTGGCATGACTTCTTTCGTTTTTTTCCAGCCGGCCATGATAAATACTAGATAGAATGGGATAAAGGCCGATAAAAATGGCAACTGGCGGCCTACCATTTTTGAGATCTCTGTTGCTGCAATACCAGTTGGCCCTTCCATGGCAATAATCGGTGCACCAATCGCTCCGAATGCAACAGGTGCAGTATTAGCAATTAGACAAAGCCCTGCAGCATATAAAGGATTAAATCCTAATCCTACCAAAAGAGCAGCGGAAATGGCAACAGGTGCACCAAAACCAGCGGCACCTTCAAGAAAAGCTCCAAAGGAAAACGCTACCAATAATGCTTGTAAACGGCGGTCCTCCGTAATAGAAACAACAGAGGTTCGAATAATATCAAATTGTCCAGTCTTTACAGTAAGTTTATAGAGGAATACTGATGTAATGATAATCCAGCCAATCGGCAGTATTCCATAGACAGCACCTTGTGAGGCCGACATAAATGCCATACCTGCAGGCATTTTATAGGCAAAAATAGCAATCACCAAGGCTATAGCAAGTGTAGATACTCCTGCAAGATAGCCTTTCATCCGTTTAATGGCTAAAGCCCAGAAAAAGTAAAGAATCGGAATTAGTGCAACAACAGCAGATAATGCGAGATTATCTCCCACTGCTGTAAAGTTTTGAGTAAATGTCATAATAGCTTAATCCCCCCGAATTAGCTTTTTTTGATTTTTTCTCCAAATAATAAATTCTACCCTCCCTTAAATTAGCAATCGCTTACAAATGGTGACAAGGTCATCAGATGACTAGATGTTTCTTGCTTCTAAAATGAATTATAGGGACGAAACCGAAGAAATTCAATCTTTTTTTAAAAAATTTCCATTATTAAATATTATTACGTAACGAATAGTGGAATCTTGTTTATAGTGATAAAGTTGATTATATAGGCAGATTTTTGAAAAAACTGTATAATGAAGATGGATCTAAGAAACAAATGCTTGTTAGGGGCTGGACCGGTGAATTATAAAAAAATAAAACCAAAAAAGATCTATGAAGAAGTAGCAGAGGCCATATATGAAATGATTCGAACGGGTCAGGTTAAACCTGGGGAAAAACTTGATTCGGTACAACAACTTGCAGAAAATTTCCAAGTAGGCCGCTCCGCCATCCGTGAAGCGTTAACCTCTTTAAGAGCGATGGGGCTCGTTGAAATGAAGCAAGGGGAAGGTACTTTCATAAAGGAATTTGAATCAGATCAAATTACTTTCCCACTATCAACAGCTATTTTAATGAACCAAGAAGACATTGCTCAATTATTAGAGGTTCGTAAGATTATTGAAATTGGAACGGCTGCTGCAGCTGCGAAAAAAAGAACAAGTCACCATTTAGTAATGATGGAGGAAGCACTTGAAGAAATGAGAAATGCTCAAGGGAATGAAACACTGGGCGAAAAAGCTGATCTCCAATTTCATTTTGCTCTTGCCGATGCCGCGCAAAACCCTTTGCTGCTTAGCTTGATGAATCATGTTTCTGGATTAATGGGAGAAACCATGAAAGAAACACGTCGTGTTTGGCTCTTTTCTAAACAAACCACGATGGAACGACTTTATGATGAACATAAGGATATATTTGAAGCGGTTAAAGAACAGGATGAAGAAAAAGCAAGAAAGTTTATGCTTTTACATCTTGAGAACGTTGAAGCCGTATTACAAAAATATTTTCAATCTGCGAATTTTACAAGCTAACTTTTTGTATAATTAATTCAAAAAACATGCAGCCTCCAAACTAATTTGGAACGCATGTTTTTTAAAATTTTCTTTTTTTTTACTGGAAGCACTTTCAATAGGGTCTACTTTTATTGTAGTATGAATGATATAAAAATCTTAATTTTTTTCAATTAGTCATCAGATGACCAGTTCATCAGCGGAACTCGTGTAAATTTGAAAAATAGGAGAGGAAGACAATCATGAAGGTTACACTTTTTGCAACTTGTATTGTAGATATGTTCAAAAGTAATGTAGGAAAGGCCACTGTCGAATTACTTGAGAGGCTCGGGTGTGAAATTGATTTTCCTGAATCGCAAGTTTGTTGCGGGCAGCCATCATATAATAGTGGTTATGTTAAAGAAACAAAAGAAGCTATGAAACGAATGATCGACACGTTTAGCGATGCTGAATACATAGTCTCTCCATCAGGGTCCTGCATAACTATGTTCCATGAATATCAGCATATCTTTAAGGGAGACCCGGTTTGGGAACCAAAAGCAAAAAGACTTGCTGAAAAATCATTTGAACTTACGCAATTCATTGTTGATGTTTTGAAAATTGAAGATGTCGGTGCCCGTTTTGAAGGAAGTGTAACCTATCATACCTCCTGTCACATGACAAGATTGTTGGGTGTAAAGAAAGCTCCTATGATTCTATTAAGTAATGTAAAAGGTCTAAGGTTTACTGAATTGCCTGGGAAGGAACAATGCTGTGGTTTTGGGGGGACTTTTGCGGTAAAAATGGCTCAAATTTCAGAGCAAATGGTGGATGAAAAAGTCCGACACGTTGAAGAAACTGGGGCTGAGTATCTAATCGGTGCGGATGCAGCCTGTTTGATGAATATCGGCGGAAGAATTGATAGAGTTGGTAAGCCAATCAAGGTAATGCATATTGCCGAGGTATTAAATAGCCGTTGATTTTGGACTCTGTTGATTGAAGTGCCTGGAGCGGAAATCAACAGACAAGTTTTATTAACTTAGAAGAATGGAGGAATGATTGTATGGCAATGAAGATTAGCACAGAACATTTTAAAGAACGTGTTGATAAAGGAATTCATGATGACTTCATGCGCGGGGCTGTTGCTGGAGCACAGGACGGTATGGGTGTAAAAAGAAGAGTCGCCGCTGAGGAACTAGGAAACTGGGAAGAATGGCGCTCGCATGGAGAAGAAATCCGCCAACATGTACTGGAAAACTTGGATTATTATTTAGAACAACTAAGTGAGAATGTTGCCAAGCGTGGCGGACATGTATTTTTTGCACAAACTAAGGAAGAAGCAAATGAGTACATCCAAGGGATTGTAAAAAAGAAGGAAGCCAAGAAAATTGTTAAATCGAAATCGATGGTAACTGAAGAAATCAGTTTAAATGCAATGTTGGAAAAAGAGGGATGTGAGGTTATAGAAACAGACCTTGGTGAATACATTCTTCAAATTGATGATCATGATCCCCCATCACATATTGTTGTACCAGCGCTTCATAAAAATAAAGAACAAATTCGTGATGTGTTTACGGATAGGTTAGGTTACACAAAAACATCAAAACCAGAAGAATTAGCATGGCATGCCCGTGAGATGCTTCGTAAGGAATACCTATCAGCCGATATCGGAATTACTGGCTGTAATTTTGCTGTGGCCGAAACTGGTTCTTTTAGTCTAGTAACTAACGAAGGAAATGCTGATTTAGTAACAGCATTACCTAAAACACAAATTACAGTTATGGGAATGGAAAGACTGGTTCCAACCTTTGAAGAGATGGAAGTTTTAGTTAGTTTACTAACGAGAAGTGCGGTAGGTCAGAAATTAACTAGCTATATTACTGTGTTAACAGGACCGAAAGAAGCATTAGATGTCGATGGTCCGGAGGAATTTCACCTTGTCATTGTTGATAACGGAAGATCCAAGATACTTGGGGGAGAGTTCCAATCTGTTTTACAGTGTATCCGCTGTGCTGCCTGTATTAACGTATGTCCAGTGTATCGGCATGTGGGCGGGCACTCATACGGCTCTATTTATTCCGGCCCTATCGGTGCAGTCCTATCACCATTATTAGGCGGATATGACGAATTTAAAGAGCTTCCTTACGCTTCTACCCTATGTGGTGCTTGCACAGAAGTATGTCCAGTAAAAATCCCGTTACATAACCTTCTTCATAAACACCGAGAAGTTATTGTCGAAAAAGAGGGAAAAGCACCAATATCCGAAAAGCTATTAATGAAAGCTTTTGGTTTAGGGGCAGCCTCTCCAATCATGTATAAGATAGGATCTAAGATGGCACCCGCTGCCATGAACCCTTTTACAGTGGGTGAGAAGATAACTAAAGGACCAGGTCCATTAAAGGCTTGGACAGATATTCGAGATTTTCCGGCACCAAATAAAGAGCGATTCAGAGATTGGTTTAAAAACCGTGAAAAAGGAGGCAAATAATCATGGTTGGGACGATTCACAATCGAGATAAATTTCTAAACCAAATTGCGGGCAGTCTTGGGCGGCCGCGCATTTCCTCCCCCGTTGAAAGGCCGGCCTGGAAATTCCAGCCCCAATATGAGGTATTAAAGGATGCTACACAAGATGAATTGTTAGAGGTTCTTAAAGAGCAATGTGAAAAAATTCATACGCGCCTTTATGTAACTGATAGCAATGATTTACCTTCAGTCCTAAATGAAGTAGTCTCTGGCTTTGGCGGTGGTCCGATTGTCACATGGAAAGATGAACGCTTTTCCAAGTGGGGACTCGATCCACTTATAAAAAAGGAATGGCCAGCACAGAATATAGAAGTTTACGAATGGAATCATAGCAAGGGGCACCAAAACATTGCAAAAGCAGAGAAGGCCAATGTGGGGATTACAATTAGTGAAATAACACTGGCTGAATCCGGAACGGTCGTATTGTTTAGCGATGAGAATAAGGGGAGAACTGTCAGTTTTCTCCCTGCCACCTATATCGCACTTATACCGAAAAGTACACTAGTACCGCGCATTACGCAAGCATCTCAAAAGATGCGGGAGATTCATAAGAAAACTGGTCACGTAGCTTCATGCATCAATTTTATTACTGGACCGAGTAACTCTGCAGATATTGAATTGAATCTTGTCGTTGGAGTTCATGGACCTGTAAAGGCATCATATATTGTCATTAATGATTTATAAAAATTTTTAGAGGTCTGTACCATAATCGGTGCAGGCCTTTTTTGTTTTATCCTGTTATACAACAATTTATAATCTGTTATATAATGAAATGTCGTCTTGAATATCATATATACTTGCGTTTATTCAATAATTAACTTTTGTGTTACAAAATTTTTTTCTTTGTGTTTGACTTTTATCACAGATTAATAAAAATATTCGTTTTACAATGGTTGTGGGATAGTAAAATTTTATGTCTATTTCGTGGAGTTTTATTGAACGAAGTCAGGGAGGGACATTATGTCTATTTTACCGAAAAAAAATGAACTAGGATTTTTTGAAATCCGTCTTGAATCAATTGGGGGGTTAGGTGCTAACCTTGCTGGAAAAATGTTGGCGGAGGCAGGCGTTTTGAGTCTTGGCTTGAAAGGATCCAATTTTTCATCCTACGGATCCGAAAAAAAGGGCTCTCCAGTAAAGAGTTTCATCCGCTTCTGTGAACCAGAAGTGGAAATTAGAGACCATAGTCCAATTGAACAACCACATATTGTTGGGGTTTTCCATGAAGCTTTATATAGAACTGTTAATGTTGTCAGCGGATTAAATGCTGATGGTATCGTACTCGTTAATACCTCGAGAGATTTTGATGAAGTAAAAAAGGATTTACAATTGCAATACGGTACACTTGCTATAATAGATGCCCTTTCGATTGCCGTTGAGGAAAAAACGAAAGTAAATACAGCCATGCTAGGTGCACTCTATCGCATTTGTGACTTTTTAGATCCAGAATCAATGAGAGATGTAATAAGGAAAACGTTCACAAAAAAATACCCACATCTAGTTGAACCAAATATCCGTACTTTTGATCGCGGTTATAATGAGGTTCAATTTAAAACATACGAAGTACCAGCCGGTGCGGAAGGAAAATCCTTTACCCGTTCATTGCCAATGCTTGGATACATGACCCAGGAAATCGGTGGAGTCATGGTTTCACAAGCTAATAGTATTTATAAAGATTTAAGCGGCTCACGCCAAGGATTCCTTCCAGAATTCCAGCAAGAGAAATGTATTAACTGTGCAGCTTGTGACAATGTTTGTCCGGACTTTTGTTTCGTTTGGGAAGAAGGGGAGGATAAGCGCGGCAGAAAACAAATGTTCCTTAAAGGTATTGATTATCAATACTGTAAGGGCTGCCTGAAATGCGTGGAGGCCTGTCCAACAGATGCCCTTGGTGATCTTCGTGAGTTACTTGGGTATGCAGATGAACACCGCGTAAAGCAAAACTTTCCGTATATTGCAGGAGGGGTCCAATAATGTCTATTTTAGAAGATAAATTAACAGCAAAAAGGATTGCAGAACAAATTTCTACTTTTGAATCAGGGAATGAAATGGCCGCAATGGCTGCAGCCCAAATCAATTATCATATTATGGGATACTTCCCAATTACGCCTTCCACAGAGGTTGCTCAATTTCTAGATCAAATGAAAACACGTGGAGAACATGATATTAAACTGATTCCTGCAGATGGTGAGCATGGTTCGGCCGGGATTTGCTATGGTGCAGCAGCAACTGGTGCAAGGGTAATCAATGCAACAAGTGCAAATGGATTCTTGTATATGCTTGAGCAGATGCCAGTCCAATCAGGTACTCGTTTTCCTATGGTAATGAATCTTGTTACACGTGCTGTCAGTGGTCCATTAGATATTCGCGGAGATCATTCTGACTTATATTATGCTTTAAATACAGGCTGGGTCATATTAACAGCAAAAACCCCGCAAGCAGTTTATGATATGAATATTATGGCTTTAAAAATTGCAGAACATTCTAAAGTCCGTTTACCTGTTATTGTGGCTTATGATGGATTCTTTACTTCTCACCAAAAGCGCCGGGTGGAATTCTTTAAGGATCGCAGTGTTGTGCAGCAATTTGTGGGTGAATGCCCAACAGATTACAACTTTATCAGGGATTTAAGTAAACCAGTAACAATTGGTGCGCATATGAGCGGAGATGATTTCCTTAATAATCACTTCCAGCAGTCAGAAGCAATGTATAATGCTGGTGAGGTATTTAAAGAAGTAGCTGAAGAATACGCGAAGCTTTCTGGAAGAGAATATCCTATACTAGATTTATATAAAATGGAAGATGCAGAGGTAGCTTTATTTCTATTAAACTCTGCAGCAGAATCTGCTAAAGATGTTGTGGATCAACTTCGTGAAAAAGGAATAAAGGCTGGTGTGATCAGCCCGAATATTATTCGTCCATTCCCAGCAAAAGAAATTCGCGAAGCTCTTAAGAATGTAAAATCATTATTAATTGGGGAACGCGCGGATTCTTATGGAGCAAATGGGCCTAATCTTACACATGAAGTGAAATCTGCCCTTCAAGATGACAAAGACAACAAGACGATTGTGTTAAGTCGTGTATTTGGACTTGGAGGTAAGGATTTCTATGCAAGTGATGCCGAGGCTTTCTTTGATATGGCATTGGATACATTGGAAAAAGGCTTTGCCGAAAAGCCATTTGATTACTATGGACATATCCCTGGCAATCCTGAGAAAATTCTCAAACCAGTTATTTTACCACAACATGGGGATGTCTTTAAAACCGGATTAATTGATGTAAAGATGGATGAAGAAACCAATAAATTAAAAGTGAAAATTCCACCACTTAGGGCCTTAACTGGTAAACCGAAACGAATTGCATCAGGTCACGGTGCATGTCCGGGCTGTGGTATTTTTGCTGGTCTTGAGTTGTTCTTTAAAGGAATTGAAGGAGACATCGTTACACTATTCCAAACTGGATGTGCCTATGTAACAACAACATCCTATCCAAGCACATCCCATAAGCAAACAATGATGCATAATTTATTCCAAAACGGTGCTGCAACGTTATCAGGTACAGTTGAAGCATTCATGGAATTAAAACGCCGCGGTGAAATTCAAGTATCTGATGATGCTACATTTGTAATGATTACTGGCGATGGCGGAATGGATATCGGAATGGGATCAGCTATTGGTACAGCTCTTCGTGGTCATAAGCTAATTATGCTTGAATATGATAATGAGGGCTACATGAATACCGGCTCACAAATGTCATATTCCACGCCAATCGGTCATATGACAAGTACTTCTGGTGTAGGAAAAACACAGCGTGGTAAAGCTTTCCATCATAAAGATACCGCACAAATAATGGCAGCAACGAATATTCCATATGTATTTACTGGTTCCGAGGCATTCCCTCAGGACCTAGTGAAAAAGGGTGCAAAAGCACAATGGTATGCACAAAATGTTGGAACAGTTTATGGTAAAATTCTCATCACATGCCCACTTAACTGGAAATCCGATGACCGTTTTGGCACAACCATTGTGGAGGCTGCGGTAAACTCTTGTTTCTTCCCGCTTTATGAAGTCGAACAGGGTGTTACAACAATCACTTACAATCCAGAAGAAAAGAATAAACGAATTCCACTTTCGGATTGGTTAAAGTATATGGGAAAAACAAAACATCTACTAAAAGAAGAGAACAAGCCAATGTTAGAAGAGTTTGAAGCTGAAGTTGAGAAAAGATGGCAGCGTCTAAAAGCAAAAGATGAAAATCCAATGTTGTAAATAGTAGAATAGATCAAAGACACTTCCTTTTGGGAGTGTTTCAGACTGTCGACAAATCCGAAGGATTTCGGGTTTTAAATCGACAGTCTTTTTTGTTTGGCTCATTAAACTAGTCTGTTGATTTCCGTTCCAGGCGGCTTCGCTTTCCGCGGGCGGTTCGGGGAGC
>NZ_JBHHJU010000021.1:0-98433 GCF_042136325.1 Neobacillus sp. KR4-4 | reverse complement strand
TGGTATGCGTTGGACAACCTTAAGAGGCCTAAAAAAATTGTCCATGCAAGCGATGCTTACTTTTGCTGCCATGAATTTGAAAAAGATGGCCAACTGGACATGGAAAAGTCCAGAAATGGCCTAGATAAAGGTATAGGAAAGGTCAAAATTTTTCTCTTACGAGCAAAAAACCATAAAAAGGAATCGAATGTGGAATTAATTACTTTCATTCTCTTCTATTGGAACAAAATAGTGGCTTTTACGATAAACCAATGCTTCCATCGTAGCTAAAAGTTCTCCATCACTTTCTACACGGATTTTATACCATGCCGTACGGTTGTTTCGCTTTTCTTCTTCGGCTATAGCCCTTAGACGGGATCCTCTCCGGCCAGGAGACATAAAATTAACATTTGTTGACAATCCAACAGAAGTTTTCCCATAAGAATTACTGGCTGCTGCAAATACATAGTCTGCTAAAGAAAAGATGATAGCACCATGAACCGTGCCGTGTGAATTCAACATATGGTCATTTACATCTAACTCAGCCGTTGCAGTCCCCTCTCCCATCTCAATTAATTTCATACCGAGAAACTGGGCATAAGGCTCTTGTTCGAGTGTTTCAAAAATTTGCTTGTAATATTTTTGATGAACTTCCTGTTCAGTCATACTGGATTTCATATTGACTCCTCCTGTTTTTTTTGTATGTATGCTCCAAGGAAACCTTGTGAGATGAGACATCGTCTATTTTATTTCTTTATTATAACACACCGATAACGACATAGTGATTTTCCGTTATACAAAAACCAAAAAATTTTTAAAAATTTAAATATTTCATTTAATTACTTCAACTATTCGCTCATCCACAATGCGTACCGCTTTTCCTTCAGACCGAGGAATACTTCTTGGAGCTAGCACCCTTACCTTCAAATAAACTTACCTCTTTTGATCCATTATTTTAATAATCATAAAAAAAGACTGGCGATAAATCCGATTTAATTCGAATTTATCGCCAGTCTGAACTTCAGACACTTATCTGCAGTTAATTTAATGTTTAATAATTGTATATCCGATATAATAAGAAAGGATTAAAAAACTACCGATCAATAGCACTACCGAATACTCTGACATATACTTCCCACCCCTATATAAGTAAATGCTAAAACATCTTTAAAATATCATAAGCGGAGGGTGCCGCAAGTGATGAATATTACACTTTATTAACTAAGAGGTGAACTTTTTGTGAACATTTGCCTTTTCGGAGCAACAGGCAGAGTGGGTTCGATTATTTTAGAAAATGCTTTAACCAATCAACATTCCGTCCGAGTACTGGTGAGAGACAGCAGTAAACTAAACATTAAAAAAGATGGCCTTCTTGTTAAAGAAGGTAATGTACTAAATGAAACGGATATTGCAGGTAGCTTAACAGGATCGGATGTAGTGATTAGTTCTCTAAATACAGCAGGTACCACGGTACTGTCTGAATCGATGCCCTTTATCATTAAACATATGAAAGCGCTCGGAATACACCGAATTATTACCATTGGAACGGCTGGAATTCTCCAGGCTCGGTCTGCCCCCCATTTATATCGATTTCAATCGTCTGAATCAAAGCGGAAAAGCACACGTGATGCGGAAGAACATTTACGGGCCTTTTTATTATTAAAAGACTCAGGGCTGGATTGGACAATTGTTTGCCCGACTTATTTGCCTATTGGAGAGAGATTAGGATATTACAGATATGAAAAAGACTTTCTTCCTGATGATCCTTCGTCCATCTCTATTTACGATACAGCGGACTTTGCCTATGATCAGCTATTTAGCAATGAATTTATCGGTTCACGAGTAGGTCTAACCTATTAAAAACGCCCCTTAACATGTCATGTTAAGGGGCGAATTCTATCCAGCCAAATTTGTACCACCCTGTTGGAGTTGATACATTTGATAATATTTACCTTTCTTCTTCATTAATTCGTCATGTGTTCCCTTTTCAACAATCATCCCACGATCTAAAACAATGATCTGGTCAGCGTTACGGATTGTTGATAATCGGTGGGCAATAATAAAGGTGGTCCTCCCTTTTTTCAGAACTTCCATGGCCTCTTGAATCACAGTCTCCGTTTCTGTATCAATACTTGAGGTAGCTTCATCAAGCATAAGTATAGCTGGATCGAAAGCCAGCGCTCGTGCAAAGGAAATAATCTGTCTCTGCCCACTTGAGAGGGTACTCCCTTTCTCTAGGACTGGCTGATCATAACCATTTTCTAAGTTCTTGAATACCTTGTCAGCCCCTACATCTTTTAATGCTTTCTCTACTTTTTCTTTGGTTATCGCCGGATCATTAAGACTTACATTTGAAGCTATTGTTCCTGTAAATAAATAGGGATCCTGCAAAACAATACCCATATGGTTACGAATAGATTGACGGGGGATCGTTGCAATATCTTTTCCATCAATGGTAATTTTCCCCATTTGACAATCATAAAAACGGAAAAGTAAATTCATAATGGAACTTTTTCCAGATCCCGTGTGACCAACAAGAGCAACTGTTTCACCATGATTCGCTTCAAAATCAATATTCTTTAAAACGTATTCCCCGTCTTTATAACCAAATGATACATGATCAAAAGATACATTTCCTTTAAAACGGGCAATTCTCTCACCACTTACATTTTCACCTGGTTCATCCATCAATTTAAATACACGTTCTCCCGCCACTAGAGCAAGTTCTAGATTGGCCAATTGATTGACAATCCCCTGAACCGGTTGGAAAAGCCGGTTGATATAATCAACAAAAGCGTAGAGCATCCCTAGTGAAAGGATTGTAGAAGTATTGAGTGCCTGACCACCGAAATACCAAATAAATGCTACAAAAATAAGGTTTCTTAAGACACCGACCAGGTTGTGCGAGGTTAATGAATTGAGACTTAATAGTTTATTTTGGTACGTAAAATGTTCATGGTTAAGTTTCTCAAAATCCGCTTTTGTTTCTTTTTCACGACTAAACGCTTGGATGATACTCATCCCTTGGATTGACTCATTAATCATCGCATTTATTTCGCTGTTCCTCGACCGAATCACACGGTTATATTTTGAAGCATACTTCCGGTAAATCAACATCCATACATAAAGAATTGGTAATAACAATAAACAAATGGCTGCAAGCTTTCCATTTAAAATAAACAAAGCCACATAAATGCCTGTAATATAAATGGAACTTGTAAAAAAGGTGGCAAGAACCGTAACATATAACTCACGGATTGCCTCTGTATCATTCGTAATTCTTGCTACTACTTTCCCAGCAGGCAGGTTATCAAAATAATTTATTGGCAGGCGTTGAATCTGACCATACACATCTTCACGCATTTTTTGAATAATACGGTTGGCAGATTTTTGCAATAAGAAACGTTCACCGTACTGAAAAACAGCTGAAACAACCAAGAGTCCAAAATAAATGGTTAAAAGTTGAACGATTGGGAGAATCTCAGGCTGATAAAATGCTAGGATTTCAGAAAGACTAAGTTTTTTAGCATGATATTCTTCCTTTCTAACCCCATTTTTTATCTCCAATGTTCCGGCCTTTAAGGTCCGCTTTCCATCAAATTCAAGCTTTTTGTCGATGAAAACAAACTTGGATCCGACTTGCAAAATTTGGATTTGCTTTCCCCTTTGTTCACTACTAGATACATACTTAGCTCTTTTATAAAATTTCCCGTCATAATTTACTGCTTTTTCGCCGCTTGATGTTTCATACCAAACAGATTCAATTCCTAAAATATGCTGATCAATGATATTTTTAGCAATAAACGGGCCAGCGAGATCGGTTACGACAGAAATGGTCAGCATGACCAATGCTGCGAAAATAATTTTTTTATACGCAAATGCGTATTTAGCTAATCGTTTCCCTGTTGTCATGATTGCACCTCTTCCTCTATCTTCCCTGCAATCTGCTGGCGGATAAATTGTTCTTTATACCACCCATCATGTTCAAGAAGCTGTTCATGTGTCCCCTCTTCTATAATTTTACCATCGTCTAAAACAATAATATGATCGGCATGTTGGACAGCGGACATTCGATGTGTGGTAATGATGGTGGTCTTGTCATTTCTTGCCTTTCTAATATTATCAATGATTCGCTTTTCTGTTTTGGCATCAACTGCCGATAAGGAATCATCGAGGATGAGGATTTCTGGATTTTTGATCAGCGCGCGCGCTATGGAGATCCGTTGTTTTTGCCCTCCTGATAAAGCCACACCCTTTTCTCCAACGAGCGTACTTAATCCTTCTGGAAGAAGGGCAAGATCTTTTCGAAATGCCGCTAAATCAATGGCCTCTTCTAATTCTTCCTCGCTTGCATCTTTCCTGCCAAAAAGGATATTGTCTTTCACACTGCGAGAAAACAGTACATGATCCTGAGGCACATAACCAATCCAGTCGCGAACTTGATTTATGGTTTGCTCCTCTAATGATACCTCGGATATGGTTACCTCTCCATCGCCTAGTGGATATTGTCTTAATAACTGCTTAATAAAGGTGGTCTTTCCTGAGCCTGTTTTCCCAACAATACCCAATGTCTGCCCGTGTAACAGCATAACATCAACTTGGTTTAGGTTATCATTCTTAGAAGAGGGATAACGGAAAGTTACCTTTCGATAATCAATTCGATCAGCACGTTGTATGGAAACAGGGTCTAGAGGATTGACCACTTCCTCCTCATAGCTAAGTGTTTCATTAACGCGGTCAAGTGAAGCATTCCCCCTCTGCATCACATTGATTAACTCGCCAATTGCGAACATGGGCCAGATCATCATCCCTAGATACACATTAAACGACACAAGATTGCCCAATGTAATTGATTGATGGAATACTAAATAGGCACCATACCCGAGGCCAATTAGATAACTAATACCAACAAGCACCTTAATCGTTGGGTCGAATAATGCATCAATTTTTGCAACGTTAATATTCTTGTGATAGACATCCTCCGTAAGTTGATGAAAGCGCTTGCTATCTGCGGTTTCTTGAACAAATGCACGGATAACTCTAACTCCTGCGACTGATTCAAGTACACGGTCATTCAGTTCACCAAACGCATCTTGGGCTTCCATGAAGCGAGTATGAATTCTTTTTCCATACATTTGCATTAAAATCGCCATAATTGGCAACGGAATAATTGCCGCCAGTGTTAACTTCCAACTAATTAAAATTCCCATTGTTAACAGTAATGTCAGCATCCATACACTTGAATCTACAAGTGTCAGAATCCCAAAACCTGCTGTGATTGAAATGGCCTTTAAATCATTGGTCGCACGCGCCATTAAATCTCCAGTCCGATTTTTTTCATAGAATATCGGAGTCATTTTTAGTAAGTGAGTAACAAACCGGGACCTAAGTTTCCTTTCTACAAGGAAGGCTCCTCCAAACAGTCGGTACATCCAGATATAGGTTATTGCATAAGATGAAACCATGATTGCCAATAGAATACCAAGATATTGTATTATTTTCTTATGACTTATACTGCCCACATGAATATCATCAATTGCCAATCCGATTAATTTAGGCGGAATCACATCCAATATACCCACTAAAATTAATAGTGTAACTGCAATGACATATCGCTGCCAATTTTCTTTAAAGAACCAACTTAATTTTTTTAAAACCGCAAACATACCTAACTTCCCCCTTATGTTATACTATCCGCCCTCTATTGCTCCTGCTGTATTTCCCTTCCAAGACCCTGCCAAATACCTCATCCATATTTCCTCCCTCAAATTTGTTTTGAACTATAAAAAAAGACATACCGCAACAGTGCAGTATGCCTCCTTTTTAAAAAAAGGGACAAAAAAACACACGTCACGTATTAAAGAAAACGTAACCTGTGTTTTTGTCATTAATCAATTTCTTCACATTGATAAATTAACAGGAAAATTCTTCAGGACAGGTTACATTCAAATATTTAATTGTTAAAGAAACATGATTGAAATTAGTCATCTTTGTAACCCTCCCTTTCCTTTTTTCTTCCTTTGTAGGTTATCACCAGTTCTTTTAATTGTCAATTCCCATTTTTCTGAATTGTCTCAAATAGTTTTCTTTACCTAGAGGAATATTAATGCCCTCCCTTATCATTCCATTTTTTTCTCCATTTTTCCTTTTGTTTATTCCATTTCTCCTCCCATTTCTGAACCTCGTTAGTAAAATTCTCTTGAAAATTAAACCGATTCTTAGCAGCATCTTCCTGCTTTTTCTTTTCAATCAATGTGGAGATATGCGGGACATTAAAGCTTTCAGCAGGCGCATTCGCTAAGGCTTTCGTCATAACTTCCCGAAAAACAACTGCTGAACCTTTATTACTGACAGGCGTGATATAATGATCTTTGTCTGTTTTATCATAGCCAACCCAGATCGCCCCAACCAGCTGCGGGGTATACCCAACAAACCATTGATCCTTCAGGCCGTTTATCCCTTCTATTGGAACCTGAGTTGAACCAGTTTTTCCTGCCGTTTCTCTGCCAGGTATTTGTGCAGCCTTACCAGTACCTTGTTCTACTACACCAAGGAGCATGGTCGTCATATTATCGGTTACGGCCTTGGTTGTGACTCTTTCCTTTTTTGCCTTCCAAACAGCCACAACCTTTCCGTCAGCATCAATAATTTTTTTAATCGCATGGGCCTTCATTCTCACTCCGTTATTGGGAAAGACAGAAAAAGCTTCAGCCATGTTCAAAGGAGAGACACCTTTGTGTAAACCACCTAAGGCAAGGGATAAATTACGGTCATTTTTGTCCAATGAAATTCCGAACCGCTGAATGGAATCTAATCCTTTTTCAACCCCAAGTTCATTTAATAGCCAAACCGCGGAAACGTTTTTAGATTCTTTTACAGCTTCATACATGGGCACCTGACCGGAATATTGATCATCGTAATTACTTGGTTGATAACTCCCAAATGTCATTGGTTCATCTTTTAACATATCAGTCATCTTCCAACCTTCCTCCAATGCAGGTGTATAAACCGCTAATGGCTTAAAGGAGGAACCAGGCTGAGCCTTTAACTGCGAAGCTCGATTATAACCTCTAAACGTATGTTTTCCCCTGCCGCCAACAATTGCCTTAATCCCACCTGTCTTGGGGTCTAAGAGGATACCACCGCTTTGAACAAGGATATCTATTCCTTCTTGGAATAAAGAATCATTTTGATAAGTCTCTTCCATGGCTGTTTGCATTTCAGGTTCAAGCTCTGTAAAGATTTGATAGCCGCCTGTTAGTAATTCATCCTGTGATAATCCATATAAGTTTATAGCCTCTTCTAAAACCTGATCAACATAGTATGGAAACTTGCCTCGGAACGGGTCACCGCCTTTATCATTCAAAATTACTTCTTCATGTATGGCTTTTTCATACTGAGAATCGGAAATATATCCTTGTTTCTTCATTTGTACTAATACTAGATTTCGCCTTTCAGTCGCCTTTTCCATATGCTCATAAGGATTCAGGGAAGATGGTGCTTTAATTAGTCCTGCAAGTAATGCGGATTCACTGATTGAAAGGTCTTTAACCTCTTTGGCAAAATATTTGCTCGCAGCCTTTTTAATCCCCCATGCACCATTACCAAAATAAATTTGATTTAAATACATTTGCAAAATTTCTAGCTTTGAATATTCCCGCTCAATCTGTAGTGCTAAAAAAACTTCCTCCATTTTCCTATTTAAGGTTTTTTGTGAAGTGAGAAGTGTATTCTTAGTTAATTGTTGCGTTATCGTACTGCCTCCTTCAACCATTCCTCTAGCTTTTAAGTCACGGACGAGCGCCCTTGATGTCCCAATCAAATCCACACCGCTATGCTGATAAAATCGACGATCCTCAATCGCAACAATCGCATCTTTCATTGAGTTAGGAACCTGCTTAATAGAGACACCTTCATTTTTATTCGCCGACACTTTACTAGCTATATCCCCATTCACATCATAAAACACGGTAGCTTGTGGCAGTTCGTTCTTAAGTCCTGATATATCTGCATCCTTAGAAAAATAATAAAGTAGTCCAAAAAAACTTAAGATAATGATTAACATGGAAAGCACCATAATTTGGAGCAAGTGCCACTTTTTCAAGTTATTAAAGATAGTCCTAATTTTCTCTTTTAATACCAATTGAAAAACATCCTTTATCAGTAATCTATCATTGGTTAATTTTCGTAAATAGGGAAAGTTTTTATGACAATATTTAGTATTCCAAAAAAAAGAAAAAAGATGGCGAATTCCCATCTTTTTTCAGTCGTTTATTCATTTTTCGTTAATTCTTTAAAACGGTGTTTTGATACCTTTTCATCAATACTGCTAAAGATCCGATAATTTTCTTCATCCAAAATCCGAAAATGTTTACTGAGAATATTTTGTTGAAGAATATACCCGTTCTTTTTCGATACAACTCTCCACCAAATCCGGCCGCCAAGCGTTTTTGACTTCCGAATATCTATCCCTTCGCGGGCAACCGTTTCTAACACCTCCAGCGGCTCATTCCCAAATAAAAATTGGACTGTCTCAGTTTCACGAAAAAGTGCACAAATCGAAACGACAGTAGACCAATTGGCTAAAACTCTACCTTTCTCAATTTGAACAAGTGTTTTCTTAGAAACACCAATAATGTCTGCCATTTTATCCTGTGTATAGCCAACTTCCGTCCGTATAAGGCGAAGCTTTTCAGAAACCTGCATTATAATTTCATCTCTGGTCAAGTTAAGCCCTTCCTTCAATTACAACTAGTGTAATTTTACACTAGTTTGTTTATATCTTCAAATCCTAACATCAAAAAACTGCTATCTTTTTAGATAACAGTTTCAATTATTTATAGGGATTTAGGTGGTATTTCGCAATTGCTAGAACATGAATTTTTCAAATCGCATGCCCCGCATTTTCCCTTTTTTGATTTATTAATAAACCTAACTAAAGCCCATGATGCATATCCAAAAATAGCTGCTCCAATTAATATATTGGCAATCATTTGCTCCACCTCTTTCTAGAATTAAACAAGTCCTAACAATTTGCCGCCTTGATAGATGATCAAAGAAAGCACATAAGCAATTGCAAATGCATAAATCATAGAAAAAGCTGTCCATTTTTTTGAATTTGTTTCTTTATAGATCGTTGCTACTGTCGCAAGGCATGGGATGTATAACAAAATGAAAACCATGAAACTATAGGCAGCAAGCGGAGTATAATAGTTCGCCAATAACCCTTGCAAACTTGCATCATTCGGAACAAAATAAATAATATTCATGGTAGATATAATGGCCTCTTTTGCCAAGAACCCTGTAATTAACGAGGCGGATGCCTGCCATGTTCCAAATCCAATTGGATCAAAAATTGGGGCAATCATATTCCCAATCGCGGCTAAATAACTATCATCCATGTCAACCTTTAAACCATTGGGGCCAGCATAAGATAATAACCAGATAAAGACAGAACCCGCAAAAATAAATGTTCCAGCTTTTCTAACAAACCCTTTTCCTTTATCCCAAGTACTCCTCCACAGTGATTGAAACTGGGGAAGACGGTAAGGGGGGAGTTCTATAACAAATAATGAAGTTTCCGACTTTAGTAATGTAGACGAAAAGATTTTAGCTAGGACCAATGCAACTACAATCCCAAGGACATATAGGCTTAGCACAACTAAAGCCTTATTTCGCGCAAAAAAAGCTCCAACAAATAACGCATACACGGGTAATCGTGCTGAACAGGACATTAACGGGGTAAGCAATATGGTAACCAGCCTTTCCCGTGGTGTCTCTATGGTTCTGGCAGCCATTATTCCTGGTACATTACAACCGAAGCCAATCATCATAGGGATAAATGCCTTCCCATTTAACCCAACTGACTCCATAATTCGGTCCATTACCAATGCAACACGGGCCATGTACCCGGAATCTTCTAATAAAGAAATAAAGAAAAATAGGATAAAAATTTGCGGCACAAATACGAGTACGCCGCCTACCCCAGCAACTAAACCATCAATAATTAATGCATGAATAAAATTTGAAGCATGAATGGCGGTTAAAACCGACTCAAATTCTGCCGTAATGGGCCCTGTTAAAAATCCGTCCAAAGCATCAGATAATGGTGTTCCGAGCCAATCAAAAGTCAGCATAAACATGACATACATAAGCAGTAAGAAAATAGGCATTCCTAAAAAGCGATTGGTAACGATCATATCAATTTTCTCAGAAAGCGGAATGTCAAAGTTACTTTTTACGGCCACTTCGACAACGATTTTTTCTATTGCTTCTCTTCTTTTTTGATAAATATAGTTTGCTAATGATTTTACATTATAAAGTGTTTGTAAGGTTGACTCCAAGTTAACAATTAGATCATTAAGCTTTTTCTCGCCAACAATAATATTTACATAGTTTCTAACATATTCATTACCTTCAAAATATTGAATAGCTAGAAATCGTCCAGAAAGGTTGGTTTTGCCATGAATCTCAGCCGTCAAAGCAACAATTGCAGCTTCTACCTCTTTACCATAGTAAACAAGATTCTTTTTAGCAGGCTGGATTGATTGAGTCGATATGACATCAACTAATTTATCACAGCCCTTTCCATTTCTCGCCACAACAGGAACAACCGGTACTCCGAGAAGCTCAGAAAGTTTAGATGTATCAATTTGAATTCCTCGTTTATTTGCTACATCGACCATATTAAGTCCAATAAATGCTGGTTTTTCAAACTCAAGCAATTGCAAGGTTAGATGTAAATTTCGTTCTAATTGTGAAGCATCTAATATATTTAGCAGGCGGTCCACTGATTCATTAAGAAAGAAGGATGTAACTACCCCTTCATCCTTCGATAAGGGATTAAGTGTATACACACCAGGTAAATCAGTCAAATGACCAATATTATTTTTAAAAACACCAACTTTTTTTTCAACGGTGACACCGCTCCAATTACCAACATACTCATAGGAACCTGTAAGATTATTAAATAATGAAGTTTTCCCAGTATTAGGATTTCCAATAAGTGCGATGTCCATTATATTCTCTCCACTTTCATTCGAACTGCTTCTCTACGGCGAATACCCACACATTGTCCGCAAGATTCAATCATAATTGGACCGCCAAATGGCATGACACACTTTACACACACTTCAGAGCCTTCAGTAATCCCTAAGTCAAGTAATCGTCTTTGTACCAGGTGACCTACAAGAGAAATATCAATAATTTTCCCTTTATCTCCTACTTTTAATGAACCAAACATGTATATCACCCTATCTCCACTAATTGAGAATGATTATCTTTCTTGTATTTTAACACTTTTTTTGAGATAAAAAGCTTAATAAATTTGTCAAAAGTTTGAAGAATTTTCATGAATCAACGACAATCGCTTTATAAAAAAAATAGAAAAGAGCTTGAAGCCCTTTTCCATTCGTATTACTAATAAATGTTATTTTGAAAATAATCTCTTTGGTACCGCACTCATTACAATGATGATAATGATTGCACTGATGATGAAGCTTGGCAGCATGAATGTTCCATTATATAGGAGTGAGTAAATGGCCACCGGCTGCCCCTTTGGCGCATATTCACCGAAGAACACGATGCCAGAAATAACATGGCAGATGTATCTTAAGGCACTTCCTAAGAATGCACCGATAATAACATATGTCATCCACTTACCTTTTTCATTTTTGGATATCGCCTCCTTCACCAGACCAGTAAAGACACCCGCTAACCCTACAACTGAAAAGGCAAGAAAATAATCAATAAATCCTTGTAAGAATGTGTATACTTGAGCGAATCCAAGGATAACCTGCAATAAACCTAGTAAAAATCCTGTTAACAAGCCCCCTTTTATCCCCCAACGATAAGCAATTAAAAAGATAGGTACCATGGCAATTGACACCGAACCTCCCTGTGGCCATATCTTTAAAGATAGAATTCCGGCTAGAAAATCCAATAAATAAGCTAAAGCAGAAAAAACTGCCACCTCAGCGATAAATAATGTGTTGCTTCTTTTTTGATTCACAACGTCTCCCCCAATTATCTTTTTGGACTCGTTAGAAGTCTTCCTATTACAAGATGTGCAATAAAATAAAGAACAAAAAAAGCAATGCACGACGATAAGGATTGTCTGCATTGCTTTCATAATCGGCAAACCACATCCCTACGCTAGTGTTAACTAACAGGTTCATAGGGTCAGAACTTAACCGTTCACTCTCAGCCGCAAGAATAGCAGCTCCCCCTGTGGAAGTATTCAATTGTTTCCATAGAAAAAAATATACTCTTCTTTATTCACATTTACAAGGAAAATATACTTTCTTATCGTTATTATTACCTAGTCGAATCAGCAATTAAGACTATATGAATAAAATTCAAGACTTTTATTTTAAAATAAAGGAGGTATTTCTATTTATGTCTCGAATAAGTACAGTAAGGAGTTTTTTGTCAATAACATAGGGGGAAGACGGCATGTTCACGGAAAACCAAACAGATTTAATTGATTTTTTCAATCAAAATAAACAGAAATTAATTCAAGATTGGGAAAATGCCATTGTTACCACTAATACGGATCCTTTTAAGTTAAAAATTCACGAAAACGGCGAGGCTCTGCTCGATGTTTTACTTAATATGCATAAAATGACGGAAAAAGACCTTTTAGACATAATTGAAAAACTTGCTATTGAAGTATCGGAAGAAAGAGTTTTGGCTGATATTAACCTTGGTGATTTTGTTTATAATGTTAATCTTGGCAGAACAGTTCTATACAGCCATTTAAGCATTACTGGGATTCCATGGGCAGCCATGCAGGAAGCATTAAACAATGTAAATTTTTGTTTTGATAAATTTTTATACTATGCTGTTTCCCATTACTCAGAAGCAAAAAACAAAATTATTGAAGAAAAAACAATGCACATTGATTCTACACATCAGGATCGATTAACATTGCTTGGGCAAATGACCTCAAGCTTTATTCATGAGTTTAGAAACCCCTTGACATCTGTTCAAGGATTTATCCAATTACTGAAAGCTGATCATCCGGAGATGAAATATTTAGATATCATTTCAAGTGAATTGGATCAACTTAATTTTCGTATATCACAATTTCTCCTTCTGTCAAAAAAGGAGTTAATTGGTAAAGAAAAGGATAACTTCAATTTAAATACATTAGTGGAGGAAGTCTTAAACTTCCTATATCCAAGCATACTTGATGGAAAAGTAAAAATAAGAAAAGAACTCAGTGAAGATATTACTCTTAATGGGTATGCAGATGAAATTAGACAGGTATTAATTAATATCATCTTTAATGCGATTGATGTTTTGAATCATGCTGAGAATCCGAATCCTACAATCGAGATCAATAGCAGTCTACAACATCAGTTCATCAAAATTAATATTTCCAACAATGGGCCTGTGATTCCTGCTGAACTTAGAAAATCCATTTTCGAACCATTTTTTACGACGAAAAAACTAGGTACAGGTCTCGGCTTGTTTGTTTGCAAGGAAATTATTGAAAAACATAAGGGAAATTTAGAATGTGATTCATCTCCAGATAAAACTACATTCTCGATTCTCTTACCGGTTGCAGCCCTAACCTAATCTTATATACAAGTAATTTTATAGCTAGAATAACCAATCCCACTTTATATAAAGCAGGGATTTTTTTATTTCTTAATATTAAGTCTTCCCGATAACAACCTGCTTTGCATATGATGAACTAAAAATTTTTTATCGGGAGATTTGACTAATGTTTACATTAAGGGTTGATAATGATATTGAACTCCAGCTATTTCAACAACATCACGCATCAAGTCTTTATCAAATGGTGGAGGAAAACCGTGAACATCTGCGTGAATGGCTGCCATGGGTGGATAGCATGAAATCCCCGTATCAGTTTGAATCCATTATTCCGATATGGCTAAATCAATTTGCAGAAAATAGTGGATTTAATGTGGGGATCGTCTATAAAGGTGAGTTGGTAGGCTCAATTAGTTTACAACAAATAGATTGGCACAACCGAATGACAAGTATCGGATATTACCTTTCAAAAAAAGCAGAAGGTCATGGAATAATGACTCGATCCGTTCAGTTCCTGCTTAACTATGCATTTTTCCAATTAGGTTTAAATCGTGTTGAAATCCGCTGTGGTATCAAAAACAAAAAAAGCCGTGCCATACCTGAAAGACTTGGTTTTATAAAAGAAGGTATCATTAGAGAAGGCGAACAATTATACGGCCGCTTTCATGACCTTTTTATTTACAGTATGCTTGCCCGGGACTGGAACAAACGAGTTCTTATTTAAATAAAAAACTGACTATCAGTTTCATGGATGTTGCCGAATTGGCAGCATTTTTTCTGTTCGATTTGCTAATAGATTTTTTTTTTGAAATAATGTTTAGAGACCAACGGAAGTGAGGTGGCATACCTTACACCTGTAAGGTGATAGATGATTTGGATGAATGTATTGATTATTGTTATCCTAATAGCCTTTACCGCCCTTTTTGTTGCTTCAGAATTTGCGATGGTAAAGGTTCGATCCACAAGAATTGATCAATTATTATCGGAAGGTAATCCAAAAGCAGAAGCAGCTAAGAAGGTAATTTCAAATTTGGATGGTTATTTATCCGCCACCCAGGTGGGCATTACAATTATCTCCCTTATTTTAGGCTGGCTCGGTGAGCCTACTATTCGGGAACTGTTAGATCCAGTTTTTGACCTAATTCACATCCCTTTATCACTTAAACACATTATTTCGTTTATCCTTGCTTTCATTGTCATCACTTTTTTCCATGTCGTCATTGGTGAATTATCACCCAAAACGATTGCGATTCAGAAAGCAGAAGAAATTCTCTTGTTTTTTTCTCGACCGTTAATTTTGTTTCATAAATTGATGTACCCGTTTATTTGGATACTAAATAGGTCGGCGCGGTTTGTTACTGGACTTTTCGGGGTACAGCCCGCATCCGAGCACGATATTGTCCTTTCTGAGGAAGAATTAAGGTTAATTCTCTCACAAAGTTATGAAAGTGGTGAAATAAACCAATCTGAATATCGATATATGGACCGAATATTCGAATTTGATAATCGGGTTGCTAAAGAAATTATGGTTCCCAGAACTGAACTCGTAACACTTTCAAAAGATGCATCCATGGAAGAAATTATTGAAATCGTTAAGGAAGAAAAGTATACAAGATATCCACTTATTGATGGTGACAAGGATAATATTTTAGGGGTTATTAACATAAAAGAAGTCTTAACAGATTGTATCCAGCAAAAATGCACTGGAGACCGACCGTTGCTTCCCTATCTAAAACCCGTCATTCATGTCATTGAAACCATACCGATTCAGGAACTTCTGCTCAAACTGCAAAAAAATCGTTCCCATATGGCTGTTTTATCGGATGAATATGGCGGGACAGCAGGTATTGTCACGGTTGAAGACATACTCGAAGAAATTGTTGGTGAAATACGCGATGAATTTGACTTGGATGAGCTTCCTCTTATCCAGAAAAAAAATGATGGACATTTTATTTTAGATGGTAAAGTTTTAATTAGTGAAGTAAACGACCTTCTCGGTACCACACTGGATGAGGAAGATGTCGATACGATTGGCGGCTGGTTTTTAACACAAAAATTTGATGTACATAAAGGTGACTCCATTGAACATGAAGATTTTGTATTTCAAATTCAAGAGATTGAAGGACACCATATCTTGTACATTGAGGTTTTTAAAGCAGATTCAGATGAAAAACAAACAGATGCTGCTCTTGAGTAGGATCTGTTTGTTTTTTGTCTAAATTTTTGTAATATTTCGTCTTTATTGTTCATATTCACTATGTTTCTCCATAAAATATAGTTATCAACTAATATACTAACCAGAACGTTTGACTGTATAGTTCAAATTCTTTATAATTATTGTTAATTTATTAAATTGTCGAGGTGGTATGATGACCATTAGACGAGATTAGGAGAAAACTAGAAATTAATTCAAGGAAATAAGAGCCAATTTTTTTATCAAACTGGGAGGTGACTCCTTACCTGTCTAAAAACAGGATAAGGGAACTTATTTGGACATATTTAACTTGGTTATTATAGCCATTTTAATTGCGTTAACTGCTTTTTTTGTTGCTTCAGAATTTGCAATTATCCGAATTAGGAGCTCAAGAATTGATCAGTTAATTGAAGAGGGAAATTCGAGTGCAGTGACATCTAAAAGAGTAATATCTAATCTGGATGAATACCTTTCGGCCTGTCAGCTGGGAATAACCATCACAGCCCTTGGTTTAGGTTGGCTAGGTGAATCAACTTTTGAAAAGATTCTCCATCCAATATTCGAAAGTCTGAATATTCCAGCAAGCTTTAACCAAGTATTATCTGTTGGCTTTGCATTTGCTGCAATTACCTTTTTACATGTAGTTGTAGGGGAACTTGCTCCTAAAACATTAGCAATTCAGAAGGCAGAATGGATTACTTTGTTGGTGGCACGTCCGCTTGTACTATTTTACAAGGTAATGTATCCCGTTATTTGGCTGCTTAATGGCTCTGCACGAATTACGACTAAATTTTTCGGTCTTAAGCCTGTATCAGAAAATGAAATTGCACATACAGAAGAAGAACTTCGAATTATCCTTTCTGAAAGCTACAAAAGTGGTGAAATTAACCAATCTGAGTTTAAGTATGTAAATAAAATTTTTGAATTTGATAACCGTATTGCCAAAGAAGTTATGGTTCCAAGAACAGAAATCGTATCCTTATCTAAAGAAGATACACTTGAAACCTTTCTTCAGGTATTACGCGAGGAAAAATTTACACGATATCCCATCATTGATGGGGATAAGGACCATATAATCGGGCTTATCAATATAAAAGAAGTAATGACAGATATAATTGGCAATGAAAAACTATCAGAGCGGACACTAGAAAACTATACTCGACCAATTATTAGAGTAATAGAGACGATTCCAATCCATGACCTATTAGTAAAAATGCAAAAAGACCGCGTTCACATGGCAATATTAATGGACGAATATGGTGGTACTTCGGGACTTGTCACCGTTGAAGATATCCTCGAAGAAATTGTTGGGGAAATTCGTGATGAATTCGATATGGACGAAATTCCAGAGGTACGCAAAATTAAAGAGCACCATTATATTATTGACTCTAAAGTTTTAGTTAGTGAGGTTAATGACCTTTTGGGAGTAGAAATTGATGATGAAGATGTGGATACAATTGGCGGCTGGATTCTAACCGAAAATTACGAAGCCAAAGAGGGCGATGTCCTCCTTCATGACACTTATTCCTTTAAAATTCTTGACATGGAAGAGCATCATATTCGTTATATTGAGGTCACGAAAAACGCCAGTAATGACGAGAATGTTAGTCAACAAGTTTCAATATCCAATTCAGAAGTGCTTTCTTAAAACATTCTAACCAGACGGATTTTTACCCGTCTGGTTTTTTATATGATTCCACAGGACCTTAGACCTAGCAAACGTTTTCTAACTAAAAACAATGAGGACCAGATTTTTATCAATCTGATCCTTTAACCCGCTTCCTGCAATGATTATCTAGATTTAAATATAATCATTTCCTCTTCTATTTTAGCAATTTTAACTAAATGAGAATCTAGTCGTCGGTTGATATGTTGAATTTCGTTACTATGTGTTTCTTCGATGCGTTGAAGCGATTCTTTGATATCAGAAAGGTCGATTTGATTTACTTCTACACGGTGTTCAATGCTATCCATTTTTTCAAGCCGGGATAACCGTCTTTCAATACTTTCTAATGTTTCATTTAAGGTACGGAATAAACTTTTTATGTCATTAACATTATCTGTTAGCTTATCGATTTCTTGTACCATCTGAGGTCCCCCCTTCGTTCTTGCCCTTATCTTATCATTATTTTCACTATAAATATGTTACAATATCAGCAACACTTGATTGAAGTGAACAATGATTTAAATTTTCCAAACCCTTAATACATATCCCCCGCATCCACACTTTTATCCCTATATTCCTCCATTAAAGTACTATTTATTAGTTATTAAAACCTTTTTTGAAAAAAAAGTTGTGATTCTTTGCACACAAGTGAACGTTTTAAGAAAAATAAATGAACATTTTAAAAAATCTTAATATCGAAGACCCGTCCGTGAATAAAATCACATGCAAAACTATATAAAAGTTATAATCTTTCATTATAGGGAAATGGAAACAGACGATACCAGCTTAAACCAAGACATCCATTTCTTTCCTTATTGGATCAATACTTAATAGGAAAAGGTTGGTGCTTTTAGATGTTCATATCTATTGATGAAAGAGCTGCCACATGGTTTACAAATGAATTCGAATTTAACAAACCATTTTGTATTCGGATGTTCCCACAATACGCTGGGTTTGGAATAAAGCATAAAGGATTTACCCTTGCTTTTTCAGCGGAATCCCCTGTTCATGTTGGATATTCTAAAGAAATTAATGGGATTACCTTCTTTGTTGAAGACAATGATGTTTGGTTCTTTGAAGATACTGAAACATCCTTAACTATGGATAACTATCTAGATGAAATTATGGTTACATACCACGAACTCCCAAGCTTAGCGGTAAATTAATTCGATATTAAGACAATAAAAAACAAGCCAGCATTTGTGGCTTGTTTTTTATCTATGAGTTTGGATTGGATATTAATTCACTTGTTTGTCGAGGCCTGGCGGAAGTAATTTTTCACTTTCAAATACTTTACCAAGTTTTTCCTCCCCCTGTGTGAAGGTAGCAGTAGCTGCATCAAAATTAGGGGTTTTCTTTTTTAATTCATCTGCTTTAGCTTGATATGAAGCCGCAAAATCCTTAATCGCCGCATCAAGATCTGCTTTTTTATCTTTTAATGATGCAGGAATTTGATAAGTATTTAATTCGGCTGCAACCGAAGCTGCCGATTCACTTGCTTTAGCTCGATCTTCAGCATTCGGTAATTCCTCAGGTGTTGCATCTTCCTTAGTTGCCTTTGCAACATAAGCATTTAAATCAGCATCTTTTGCGTTAATTTTATTACCAAGATCCATATAAAATCTGACTAATTCCTTTTTAACATCTACTTTAGATGCAGTTTCTTCCGTAGTTTCCTTCTTGTCTGTTTTTGCTTCATCATTGCTTGAGCAGGCAGATAAGCCAATAGCCATCATAATCGCTGACACAAATAACAAGAACTTTTTCATTTCCATTACTCCCTAATTTGCTATTTTTGAAACCTTGTTCATTTTACAATATTTTATTATATTAAAAAAGCATTAAGTGTTTCCGTCATAAGATTTAGCAAATAATCCAATAATAAGTAATTTTTTTTGCTTTTTTTTTAGTAAAATTGAGATAATAGCAATAGACAATAATATTTCTCAAAAATGAGGGGTTTCAAAGATGGTAAAAAGTAAGAATAAAAAAACACAGCATTTAGCAACCATTTTCCTTGCTGTGATGGGGATCGGCTTTCTAGCCACAATTCCAATAAAAGAGTCAATCTGGGGAATTATCCTGCAGGGGGGATTTGAAGCGGGTCTAGTAGGTGGACTTGCCGATTGGTTTGCCGTAACAGCATTATTCAGGCATCCACTAGGTATTCCAATACCACATACAGCCCTGCTGCCAAAAAATCGGAATAGAATTATCGCTGGAATCATTTCCATGTTAGAAAATGATTGGCTCACCAAAGAGAGCATCCGTAGAAAAATTGAGACCATTAATTTTACTGATAAAATATTTGACATCATTGATAATGAATTACCTTCTCCAGCAGTCCAAAAGAATTTCATCACGATGGCTAAACATTTGCTAAAAATTTTTGATATATCAAGATTTGCTCCACTGCTAGAAGAAGAAATAAAAGATAGAATCCACGAAATCGATAGTAAGAATTTTCTTCCTTTGCTAATAGACCAAGTTAAGATCAGAAATTATGATGAAAAAGCTCTTGATTACTTACTTAAAGAAGTTGATGAATGGGCAAGAAAGGATAGTACAAAGTATAAACTCGGCGGGCTTGCGGTCGATGCTGTCGAAAATATTAAAGCGGATGGATTTATGCAATTCGCCTTAAAATCGTTTAGTAATTTGGTTAACGAAGAGAAATTAGGGAGTATAATCCAAAGCCTTATTTTAAAAGGGGTAGCTAGCTTCAAAGACCCGCTAAATCAAAATCGCCAAACATTAATGATTCATATTGACCATAAACTGCAATCGTTAAAAAATGATCAGAAGGTCTACGATGAACTTAATAATCTTAAAACACAACTGGTTGATAAATGGAGTCTCCAAGAACAAATTACTGGCTTATTAGCTCAGATAGAACAAAGAGCTTATGATTTTATTGATAAACCCAACTTTTATGATGACTTTCTCCTACCAATTGTTAAAAATGGCTTAGATGGGATCAAATCAGATCCAGAAAAAATTCTTGCGATTGAAGCCTGGATTAAGAACCATATTTCTAGTTTTGTTGATAAAAATCATTCAAAAATTGGCATACTTGTCAAAGAAAATTTAGAAAAACTGGATGATAAAACACTTATTAAAATGGTTGAAACAAACGTTGGAAAAGACCTTCAATGGATCCGAGTAAATGGTGCGGTCTGTGGATTCTTAATAGGGCTTGTCTTAGTTGGTATTAAAGCGATTTTTTAATTCTCTACCAAAAAGCTGCAAAGTGTGCAGCTTTTTTTTATTAAATTCTTATTTTGTCCTCTTAAATCAAAGTTCTTTTTCAGAAAAATCCTACATATTTACTACTGTAGTCATACTTCTAACGTAAAAAGGAGGCTGAAAAATGGCAATAAGGTTAATTAAAATTTCTGTGGTGTATTTTGTCATTGGGGTTTGCATGGGTATGTATATGTCTATGAAGGAAAGTTTTGACTTCACCCCTGTTCATGCCCATATTAACCTATTAGGTTGGCTGACTATGGCTGTTGCTGGTCTCATCTACGTTGGTTTTCCAAGTGCTGCAGAAACAACACTCGCAAAGGTTCACTTCTGGATTCATAATATTTCTTTGCCTATTATGATGATAGGACTCTCATTTTTAGTATCTGGGACCGAAAGTGCTGCGCCTGCAGTGGCTACTGGAGGTACATTGATGGTATTAGGAATCATTGTCTTTGCCATTAACATTCTTAAAAATGTAAGGAGTTAGCTGCTCTTTTAGTACTTTTCGATATTTTACAATGTACAACAAAAGACGCCATTTTTTTTTGGCGTCTTTTCATTTCTAGCGGTAAGTTTCTAATAATTTTCTTCTAAGTTTGTTTTTTTCTTCATCCGATATCTTGTAGTTATAGTTATAAAAAGCCCCTTCCCAATCTCCATACATCGGGTTGGGAAAGAGGATTAGCTTTTTCCCGAATTCTTCTCGATACTTATCGACCATCTCATTTCTTTTTGTAAATGATAATTTATCAAATTCACTAAAGTCCCCGAGGTTATCACCAAATAATAAAAGAATTTCATGTGTTTTCGCCACTTGATGGCGGCGTGTTTCTTTCCCAACTTCACCAGGTTGAATTAATAATACATGATCAACATCCGCTTGTGGCGCACCCACACTTTGCAAATTCTTAATCGAAGCATCTTTTTGTGATTCATAACGGTTGGAAATGTAAAAAATCTCCACTCCTAACGATTTTGCATACTGCAAAAATTCAATGGCACCTGGCAGTGGTTTTGCTTCAGCCCGCTTAAACCATTCATTCCAATTAAAAGGTATTTTCCGTCCGGCCAACACATACCATGCTTGGTGCGGACTGTTATCTAGTATGGTCTCATCGATATCAAGGACAATTGCTGGTTTCAAGGTATTCCTGCCCCTTCTTTCCCTCAGGATTTCGTCCAATCTCATTTTTCCAATGTTATAGCCTTGATAATATAATCCTTTTGCCTCTCCAGCTTTTTGAAACCAAAGCACCGACATCGTATTTTGTTCAGACAAACTAGTCATTGTTACTGCTTGCGCGCGAAAATTGGTTAAAGAAATAATAAAAAATGTTGCAGTGATAATTTTTAAAATTCTATTCAATACCAACACCTATCCCTCATTTAATTTTCAATATTAGTATGTGAAATAAGAATAATTCCAATCATCCATCGGGATTCTTCTTTTTTGCCACTTTACTTCTTTCTCCAGTTTCGATATATTTTACTTATCACCTGATAAGGTAATCATTATGAAAGGACCAAATTTAAATGAGCAAGATGAACATACAAGCGAAAGCAATAGATCCTAAGGAAACGTACCAATTAATTATTCATACTGCACGGAGCTTATTCATGGAGCTAGGTTATCGCGCCGTATCTACAAGACAAATTGCTCAAATTTGCGGTGTGACACAGCCGGCTATTTATCATCATTTTAAGAACAAGCAGTCACTGTATGTTGCTGTGATGCAGCAAACCCTTCATCAAACTGAACTTGACTTAAATGCACTCTTATCCCAGTTTACAACCTTTCAAGAAAGACTTACTCAAATGGCAATCTATATGACAGCGCATTTTGAAATGGATATGGGACAAATGTTTCACGATATTTCACATGAGCTGCATCCGAACGAACAACGCCACCTCTTTCAATCGTGGGCCAAGGCCTTTTTATCGCCTTTTGAGAAAATGATAAATGACGGGGTTTCAACGGGAGAGATTAAAAAACCTGAATTGATGAATACAAATACCACTGAAATAGCCTATTTGATATTAAATATTATTAAATCCATTTTAGAGCCAGAAAATACTACCAGACTCTCTACTGAGGAACGGCAACTAAAGGCCGAGGAAAAAACCAAATTAATGGTTGAAATTTTTATAAATGGAATTAGAGCGTAATTTAATTTTTTTTGCCCAATACTTATCAAATGATAAGGGAATAAGATAGGAGTGAACAACTTGGAAAAACAATGGTTTAAGAAGTATGGTAATGCTGTAAGTGGAAAGAAAGGCAGATGGATCGTTCTTATTACATGGCTGATTCTGGCAGCCGTTTTAAATACCACTTTGCCACAAGCAAATTCTCAAAAGAATGAGATGGCAAAAAATCTAGAATCAACCACACCTTCACAACAAGCGAAAATTGTTGCAGAGAAAGAATTCCCGACAAGTTCAGGTACTCCGGCCCTGTTAACTTGGTATAAATCAACAGGAATTTCGGAAGGTGATCTTTCACGTATTCAAAAGTATTCCAAGGAATTAGACAAAAATCCAGTAGATTCACAGGATTCTATTGTACCTTTTTATCAATTCCCACTCCCTGTACTTAAACAGCAGCTTTCAGAGGATGGTACTACCTTAATTTTACCTATTACGTTTAAAAAGGATGCAGACAAGGACCAAATTGCTGATGGCATATTAACATTCAAAGAAAAAGCTGTTTCTATTTTTCCGGAGAATCCAAATAAAGCAAAAATGGGGGATAAAGATCAACTACTATTAAGAATTACTGGACCTGCAGGCGTTTCAACAGATGCAACAGCATTATTTAGTCAAGGAGACCTCTCCTTACTATTTGGAACAGTCGCCATTGTTCTCGTCTTATTACTATTAATTTATCGTTCACCAATTTTAGCTTTGATTCCATTATTAGGGGTTGGGATTGCCTATGGTGTCATAAGTCCCATTCTAGGTGGAATTGCAAAGGCTGGATGGATTGAAATGGACTCACAGGCCCTTTCGATCATGACGGTACTACTTTTTGGTGCAGGAACTGATTATTGTTTATTTCTCATTTCCAGATTTAGAAGTAATTTACTTGAAGAAAACAATAAGCTAACTGCTATGAAACTCTCATTAAAAGGCGCATCTGGTGCTATCGCAATGAGCGGGCTAACGGTTGTTTTCTCACTGCTAGTGTTATTACTATCTGAATACGGTGCGATCCACCGCTTCGCCATTCCATTTAGCTTATCTATACTAATCATGATGGCCGCAAGTCTAACGTTAATACCGGCACTCTTAAGTATTATTGGCAGAGCCTCCTTTTATCCGTTCATGCCGCTGACTAGGTCTATGCAAGAAGAACGAGCCAAAAAGAAAGGAAAAACACTACCGCCTCAAAATAATAAAGAGGGTTTTGGTGCACGACTAGGAAAACTTATCGTGAAAAAACCAATTGAGTTAATGGTCATTACGTTATTATTTCTAGGTATTTTTGCATTCTTTTCATCCAAAATTGTCTATACCTACGATACCTTATCTTCTTTTCCAAAGGATATGCCATCAAGAGAAGGGTTCAAGATCATTTCAGAACACTTTAATCCAGGTGAACTAGCACCTGTTCAAGTAATCGTGCAAACTGATGGGAAACCAAACGCTGTAAAAGAAGATTTAGAGAAACTAACTTTCGTTGAAATAGTTTCTGAAGGGGAACAGGGAGTAAAAAATAGCAATATAATTAGCTATAATGTTGAAATGAATGTTAACCCATACTCAAATAAAGCAATGAGTCATATTCCAGACCTTCGCCAAACAGTAGAGAACAGCTTAAAAAATGCTGGAATTGTGAAAACATCTGATCATGTTTGGATTGGGGGTCTAACGGCTGAACAGTATGATACCAAACAGACAACCAATCATGATAGCAGCATCATTATTCCGATCGTTATTAGTATCATCGCTGTATTATTGCTTGTTTATCTTCGTTCAATTACATCCACAGCTTATTTAATTGGAACGGTTCTATTATCATACTTTAGTGCACTTGGACTCGGTTGGGTACTACTTCATTATATTTTTGGAGTTGAGGCGATCCAAGGATTTATTCCGCTTTATGCCTTTGTTTTTATCGTGGCATTAGGGGAAGATTATAATATCTTTATGATTTCGAGTATATGGAAAAAAAGCAGGCATTTGCCACTTCTTCAAGCCATTAAGGAAGGTGTCGCTGAATCTGGCTCAGTTATCACTTCTGCTGGTTTAATTCTAGCTGGAACATTTGCGATATTAACAACCTTACCTATTCAAGTCCTTGTACACTTTGGAACAATTACTGCAATCGGTGTTTTATTGGACACCTTCATTGTACGACCATTACTTGTTCCATCCATCACCGTTTTAATGGGAAAATGGGCCTTCTGGCCGTCCAAAAGGGCCATGGCAGCTGTAAAAGAAAATTCAACGAATTAATATTTGCCATAAATAAAGCAGTGGGGATCAAACTCTCCCACTGCTTTTTCTTATAGTAAACGATGATAATTTTTAGCTTACTCGTTCATCAACCTTATCCTGGTTTGAATTTCGTTTATGGAATCCTTTTGTATAGTAAACCGCGACCAAGAAAACTAAGAATAAAGGCCCAATAATTAGTGCAATCCGAGTATCTGGATTATACGCCATGAGACCAATGACGAAAGCTAAGAAGGCTAATGAAAGATAAGAAGTAAACGGAAACAATGGCATCTTATATTTTAAAACCTTTTCCTCAGCCGGCTTTAAAGTTTTACGATAGCGAATTTGCGATAAAAGAATAACTCCCCAAGTCCAAATCGCTCCAAAGGTTGCGATGCTCGTTACCCAAGTAAAAACTTTTGCTGGGACAATATAATTTAAGACAACACCAATTAGTAATGCGCCTGCAGAAGCTATGACTGCAACACCTGGAACACCACTTTTAGTTACTTTCGCGAAATTCTTAGGTGCCTCATCATGCTGTGCTAGGTTAAATAACATCCGTGCCGTACTAAAAATTCCACTGTTACACGATGACAATGCTGCTGTAAGTACGACAAAGTTTATAATACCTGCTGCCCCCGGGATCCCAATTTGTTCAAAAGTAAGTACAAACGGACTGCCTTTTGTACCAATTTCCTCCCATGGATAGATGGACATGATCACGAATAATGCACCTACGTAAAAAATAAGAATACGCCAGAATACCGAATCAATGGCTCTTGAAAGAGACTTTTCAGGGTTTTTAACTTCCCCAGCTGTAACACCAATCATTTCAATTCCTAAATAGGCAAACATAACCATTTGTAATGATAGCAAAACACCCTTAATTCCGTTCGGGAAAAGACCGCCATGTTCCCATAAATTCTTAATGCCGGTAGCGATTCCCCCGTTGCCAATTCCAAAGAAAATCATTCCAAGACCAATGGCAATCATCGCAATAATCGTAACAATCTTAATAAGCGCAAACCAAAATTCTAATTCACCATACGCTTTTACAGCAAGAAAGTTGACCCCTGCCATGATCACTAGTGCTGAGAGCGCCCAGATCCAACGTGGAACATCCGGGTACCAATACTCCATGTAAATTCCTACTGCCGTGATTTCAGCCATGCATGTTACAACCCATAAAAACCAATAATTCCAGCCTGTGATATACCCAGCAAGTGGACCTAAATAATCCCTAGCATATTTACTAAAAGAACCTGCAACCGGTTTTTGAATCGCCATTTCGCCCAATGCACGCATGATAAAAAACATAATTAGTCCGGCAACCGCGTATCCAACCAAAATACCTGGCCCCGCCATTTTTATTGCGGTTGCAGATCCAAGAAATAGTCCCACCCCGATGGCTGCCCCTAAAGACATCAAGGTGATATGCCTTTCTTCCAAACCACGATGAAGCTCTTTACCCTGAGTGTTCTTACTCATATAAATCCCCCTTATAAATACACTTTAGCACTTTCTCATCCCATAGAAATAATTTCTTTGCTTTTTTACTATAGCAATCTTAGTCTTCACTTTTAAGTCTTTTATTACTTAATCCTCCTTATTACCTAATTGTTACCGCTTTCAAAAAGAATAATTATAAAAATATTTTCTCTTTTTGAATTACTCGGAATCATTTTAACATTATAGCACAGTATTTATTTTGTAAAAATACATGAAATTATCATATTTTTTTTGTAAAATTAAACAAAGGGATTTTTTATAATTAATCTGGGGGTAATCGTTCTGAATACTAGACTACCTGATCCATTTAAGACTGCCTTCGAAAGCTTAGATGAATTTGCTGACCTCATTAGTCAGGTACTAATGTGCCCTATTACAATTGAGGATGCAAATCACCGTCTACTTGCCTATAGTACACATGATGAACGAACGGATCCTGCGAGAATTTCTACTATCATTGGACGAAGGGTGCCGGAAAAGGTTATTAATCAATTATGGAAAGAAGGAACAATTCCTGCTTTACTAAAGACCCAAGAACCGATCCGTGTGAAAAATATAAGTGACATCGGTCTTAACAATAGAGTCGCCATTTCGATTTGGAAACAAGACGAAGTAATTGGATTTATTTGGGCAATTGAAATTGATAAGGTTTTAACAGAAGGGGATTTTATTCTTTTAAAGAAAGCCGCGGATTCCGCAAAAAATAAACTATTACAGCTTCAGACGAGAAAGAACAAAAAAGAAGAACGTTCACAAGAGTTCTTTTGGAAACTTTTAACAGGTCATCTTAAAGTAAAAGAGGAGATTTTCGATCATTTCCACTCACTACAATTAACACCACCCGCCTTTTTTGCGGTTCTTGTTTTTCAGTTTCAGGAAAATATCACGAACAAAGTAGAGCAATCGATATCATATCTGTTAAAAACCAATCAAAGAATAAAAATTATTCTTTACACAATAGACTGCAATCAACTCATTCTAATGGTATCCACCACGACTATTGAGAACCCTTTCAATGAACTGGAACAATTTGCAAAATCCTTTGTTCTTCAAATGAGTGAGAGATATGGAATCAAAGAAATCAAACCAAGCTATAGCAGTATTTATGAGGATTTTCTACAAACAAGCAAGGCCTATAAAGAAACATTAGCTGTTTTAACAATTAAAGAAAAGTTCCCATTAGAGACTAAGGATATTTTTACCTATCAAAAGCTTGGCATCTATCAAATAGTAGATCTTATTTTAGAAAAAAGACAAACTGATGCCTATGAAAATTATGCCTTAAAAAGGCTTCATGAATACGATCAGAAACACAATAGCAACTTGGTCGAAACATTGGAGGTTTTCTTAAATAAAGATAACAACATAAATGATGCAGCTAAGGAACTAAATGTCCATGCTAATACATTAAACTATCGGCTTAAACGTATCACGGAAATTGGGGATATAAATTTAAGAGATCCTAATCAAAAGATGATTCTCTTCATAGATTTAAAGCTGGAAAAATATCAGGGGATTTGAACGGTTTGTGAAAATCCCCAAAAAGAATGATTATCTTTCTCTTTTCTAAACAAAGAAATTCTCTAGGAAACATTCTATACTTTAGCCATAGCAAGTCACTTATATGTAACTAGGGGAGGAAATTAGATTATGTTTATTGGGGTACCTAAAGAAATTAAAAATAATGAAAATCGTGTAGCACTAACTCCTGCGGGTGTTGTTTCATTCTTAAATGCTGGCCATAAAGTATTAGTGGAAAAGGACGCAGGAATTGGAAGCGGTTTCACTGACGAAGCTTACGCTAAAGCTGGTGCTGAAATCATAGATAGTGCTGAGCAAGTATGGACTAAATCTGATATGATTATGAAGGTAAAAGAGCCTCTTTCAAGCGAATATAAGTACTTCCGTCAAGGTTTAATATTATTTACTTACTTACACTTAGCAGCAGAGCCAGATTTGGCTCAAGCTCTTAAAGATAAAGGTGTCATCGCGATTGCCTATGAAACTGTATCTATGAACCGTACTCTTCCATTGCTTACCCCAATGAGTGAAGTGGCTGGTCGTATGGCTGCTCAAATCGGTGCGCAGTTCTTACAAAAGAATAATGGAGGCCTTGGCATTCTTCTTGCAGGTGTTCCAGGTGTTAACCGCGGAAAAGTTACTATTGTCGGCGGAGGAATTGTAGGAACCAATGCCGCAAAAATGGCTATCGGGTTAGGTGCAGACGTGACAATCATTGACTTAAGCGCAGATCGCCTTCGTCAATTAGATGATATTTTTGGAAATCAAATCAAAACATTAATGTCTAATCCTTTCAATATTGCTGAAGCCGTTGCTGAAGCTGATCTTCTTATCGGTGCTGTATTAATCCCTGGTGCCAAGGCACCTAAGCTGGTTACTGAAGAAATGGTTAAATCAATGAAACCTGGTTCAGTAATCGTAGATGTTGCCATTGACCAAGGTGGTATCGTTGAAACAATCGATCATGTAACAACACATGATAATCCAACATTTATCAAACATGGTGTTGTCCACTATTCAGTTGCAAATATGCCTGGGGCTGTACCTAGGACTTCAACAATGGCCCTTACAAATGTAACGGTACCATATGCATTACAGATCGCTAATAAAGGTGTTTTTAAAGCCATTTCTGAAAATGCTGCATTATATCTTGGGGTTAACGTGGCTAACGGTGAAATTACGTATGAAGCAGTGGCAAAAGATCTTGGCTATGATTATGTAACAGTAGAGAAGGCCCTAGAAAAAGAACTTGCTTCAATTTAATATTCGTAAAAGAAGGCAGCTATTTAATCAGCTGCCTTCTTTATTATTTTTCAGTTCAATTATTTTACTTTTTCCGCAATGATTCCCTCAAGTTCACTCCAATTTACAATTCGTGGTAAGTTCAAATGACGATTATAGGATTGATCGCGAAGAAAAAGTTTTATGGATTCGTTTAATAAGGTATCTAATATTTCAGGTTTATCATCAAAATAATAATCGAGATGTAACTTTTTAATGATTTCTACCTTTTCATGATCCTGCATTCCGTAAAAAAATCTTTCATCATTAACAGGAAAGCCGTTTTCTCTCATCCATTCCTTCGTTCGTTCACCATGTTCTTTAGGCCTTGCTGTTATATAGTATATTTCGTGCCCGTTCTTCTCCAGTTGTTGTAAAGTTTCAACTGCATCAGGAAAGGCAGGGCATGATGTATAATATATTTCTTCTAATGAATTATTCCACATTTCTTTCCCTTGTAGATCAGTCAATCCAAAAGGTTCATGTATTTCAACTCTTTTTAAGTTTTGAAAAATTTCAATTGGAACATTCTGATTCAACCTTTTATTATAGATATTAAAAGCATGTTCTCGTAGATTGATTAATGTATCGTCAATATCAAAACCAAATCTCATCACATAATTCCCTCTTTTGAATAACTTGGGTAGCCAATAAATTTATAGTCTTTTCCTATTTTAATGATTGAAGTATCCACTAAATCTATGGCATCAGCCATTTTCTCTATTCCAGTTCCTTCAAGGAAAGTAGGTGCTTGCTTTCCACCGATTAATTTAGGTGCAAAGTATAGGATTACTTTATCAATACATTTATTTTCTAGGAAAGCTGCATTTATGGTACCCCCTCCTTCAATTAATACAGAGGAGACCAAGTTCTCACCTAATATTTGGACCACTTCATTAGGATCAACTTTTTCCAATCCATTAGTGACAAAAACTTTTATCCCTAAAGACTTTAATGTTTCCTCCTTAGCCTTGTCATAATTCTTGCTTGTAAAAATCCACGTTTCTGCAAGGTTATCGGTGACAACTTTAGACTCTAGAGGAATCTTTAAGGTTGAATCCAGAATTACTCGAATAGGATTTCTCCCATTTGGGATTCTCGTTGTTAATTCAGGGTTATCTTCTATTACCGTATTTACACCTACAAGTATAGCCATATTTTCATTTCGAAGATGATGAACATCGGTTCTTGATTCTGCAGAAGTAATCCATTTACTGTTTGATGCGTAAGTGGCAATTTTTCCATCTAAGGTAACCCCTGATTTCAAAGTGACAAACGGCCTTTTCTCAACAATAAACTTATTGAACACTTCATTCATCCGATGGGATTCCTCTTGTAGAACTCCAATGATCACTTCAATTCCAGCATCTTTAAGTATTTTTACACCATTACCTGCAACAACAGGATTAGGATCAAGTGTCGCGATCACAACTCTTTTTAATCCTGCTTCAACGATTGCGACAGCACAAGGGCCTGTCCTGCCATAATGGGAACACGGTTCCAATGTGACATAAATGGTACCTCCCTTGGCCGCTTCACCAGCCATACGTAGTGCGTGAATCTCTGCATGTGGCTCTCCTGCTTTTAAATGAGCACCGATACCGACTACACGGTTTTCATTCACTATAACGGCTCCAACAAGTGGATTGGGGTCGGTTTGGCCTTTCATTGCTTTGGCATTTTTTATAGCCAAATCCATATAGAACTCATGATTAGTCATTTGGACAAGTCTCCTTATCTCTTAAATGACCCGAACGTCTAATTTTTGTCTGAAGGTACTTCTCGTTATACTCAGATACATCTCCCCACAAAGGCTGCCGGCCTGAGACCTCTAAACCAGAACTTTTTAAGGCTTCTAATTTTTTCGGGTTGTTGGTCATTAGGGTTACAGGTTTTGAGCGTAATGCTTTAAGAACTAAAATCGCATCTCCATAATTTCTTGAATCATCTACAAAACCAAGACCTTCATTCGCTTCAACCGTATCATAACCATTTTCTTGAAGAACATATGCCATTGCCTTGCTAAATAAACCAATTCCTCTACCTTCATGGTTAGCTAAATAGAATAGCGCTCCTGTACCATGTTCTGAGATCATCTTCATTGACTTTTTTAATTGGAAACCGCAATCACACCGTTTGCTTCCGAAAATATCACCTGTATGGCAAATCGAATGGAATCTTATGATTGCATCGTCTCCGTATTCAAAATCTCCGTATACTAAAACACTAGATTGTTGGAACTCCGCTAAATTTGCCGAAGATAGTTTTTCAATAATTCTTTCAAAATCCTCCGTTACTTCATCACAATTCAGCCAGCAGTACCACTTAAAAACGACCGTTTCACCATATAAATTAACGGGAAGCCGAATCGGACCGACTAAGTATATCGCTCCTTTTTGTGATTTTATTAATTTAATTTTGTCTTCTAAAACAGAAAGCACATTAGGGCTTAGCGTTTGTTTCATCAATTTTATCCCCTTTTTAACATAGTGTTCACTTAAATAAATAATATATATTCATGAAATGATCTTCCTGTTTTCTATTATCCTAAATAAAAAATAGGCTACCTTGATAGTACAAGATAGCCTCAAGAAATTACAAATATTTGCGATGCACCCCTTTACCATCATAGGAGAACAACATTTTTCTTTCTTCGATCATCGATTCAATATGGACAGGTCTTCCCCAAAGCTGCTGGATGTATGGAAGTACTTTTTCGAGATATTTAACGTCAAGTTCTACGCCTTCATACCAATGCTTTAAATAAAGTTCACCATTCTTTAAATAGTCTCCATCATTAACCGTAATATACGGGAATCCGCCATTTACTCGCATATTGACAAGCTGATCGCGAACCTGTTCCCATTGTTTATCAACTATTTTGTAGTCCCTGCCTTGTTTTTGGAAAAGATACATATCTTCACGCATGACCAGGTCCTTATTTAAGTAATTTCGCAAGAAGGAAATATCAGACTCCACTTCTCTTACTTCAAATATCTTTTCTCTTCCAGACCCTGGCGTTACTCCCCTTCGTATCATCTCTTCTGTCGGATTATTGTACCGCTCTTCGATATCCTCAAAAATCTTGATTCCTAAGTAATATGGATTGATTCCCGTTTTGGAAGGCTGCACCACGCCAGCATTCAGTTTAGCAAATTCGATGGCTTCACCGCTTGTTAGATCCATTTCTCTTAATATCCGTTGATGCCAAAAAGAAGCCCATCCTTCGTTCATGATTTTTGTTTCAAGCTGTGGCCAGAAGTAAAGCATTTCCTCCCGCATCATTGTCAAGATATCTCGCTGCCAATCTGTTAATTCTCGACTGTAGGTTTCAATAAATAATAATAAATCCTTCTCTGGTTTCGGAGGAAATTTCCGTTTTCTTGGTTGATTTGTTTCCTTGTTATCCTTTTCATCTAACCCCCATAGGTCATCATAGGGCGTTGCCGCTTGAATTTCATGTTCATCGTCTGATTCGTCATCTCCAATTGACCAGGATAATTTAGGTCTCATCAATGATGGATCAATGTGTTCATCGATGGCCAATACCGCGTCAAGGAAAGTTTCTACCTCCTTTTTGCCGTATTGAATTTCATATTGATGAATCCTTTCAGCCGTAGCTGCCATACTTTCGACCATATCCCGCTTCGTATTTTCAAAACGAACATTATTCTTAAAGAAGTCACAATGTGCTAAAACATGGGCAACAATTAATTTATTTTGTATAAGGGTGTTAGAGTCAAGTAAGAAAGCATAGCATGGATTGGAATTGATAACCAATTCATAAATTTTACTAAGGCCTAAATCATAATGAAGTTTCATTTTGTGAAATTGCTTTCCAAAGCTCCAATGTGAAAATCGGGTTGGCATACCATAGGCCCCAAATGTATAAATAATTTCAGCAGGGCAGATTTCATAGCGCATTGGATAAAAATCCAATCCAAACCCGGTTGCGATTTCAGTAATTTCACTGATCGCATATTCCAGTGCATTACGTCCTTCCACATTCATTAGCCATTCCCCCTTTTCCTCTTACCACAATGTATGAAGTAAAAAGGAGAATGATGAAACAAGATAGAAAAAACAATGGGCAAGTATGGCTTTAATTTGATATTTTTTTAGCCTCTTTTGCAATTTTTAATCCTACATATTGATTTCGTTTCCATTCCTTTTGAAAAATTGATAGGGGTGGATTGGTTTCACCAACTAGGTAACTTATTTCGATTGTCATCGCCGGCCTATGATAAGTAGTGATAAACCAATCCGTGAACCCACCACCCGTTGCGTTTTGATCCGGGACTGCTAATTTATACCCGGTTACCTTCGATATTTTTTTGGCAATCCGTTCATCCCGTTTTAAATTTTCGCCATTTTTATAATTCCAATAAATTTCTCTTCCTGCCGTGTGATATGCAATGGCAATCGTAGGGTTGATTTCCTTAATAAAATTTGTAAGGGATTTTACTTCTTTTGATTCCAGTGGTTTTTTCCCTTTATAGAATTTATACCACGGCGATGCTGGTTCTGGTTTGAGACTTTCCCATCCTGCCGGATATTGCCTGTTCAGGTCAATTCCCATGCCATTTGACTTCCATCGCTGAAAATCTCTTGAGCCATCATTCATCTTGACCAAAAGCTTCTGTTGTTTAGATGAAAAACCTTTCATATCATTCTGTTGGATGGTAACACCATCAGGATTTAACATAGGCACAAACCAGATGGAAACATCATTCAAAATTTGATTGGACTTGAAACCAAAAAAGGTTCTCTCATTATATGTCGATGCATAAGACTCAAGCATTTTCATTAGCATTAGGCTAGTCATCCATTCTCTGCCATGATGCGAACCAATTAAGACCACATTCTTCTTTCCCGTACCTAGCTTGATTGCCCAAATATCGCGGCCAAAGTGGGATGTACCGATTGATTGGACTTTTATCTTTTTTTTATATTTTTTGGTTAGTTTTGAAAGGTCATCTTCTAACATCTCAAAACTATAAGGTTTATTGCCTTTAACAATTTTTGCGCTTGTCACATTTTCCTGCTGAATTGTAAAAAAAACGATGATACAAATTATAATTTTAGCCATATGACCTCCACTGATTTAATTATGCAGGTAAATGTTGAAAACGGCGTAAATAGTGAATGTCCAACATTTTCTGTGAAAGTTATCGTCAAAATATCATACAATAATCTCAACTCCTAATAAGGAGGAGATAAAAACAAATGAATAAAATGGATTATGATCGAGCGTTGTATTATACCCATCGTTCTGAGTGGGATAATTTGCTGATTTTAATGGTACGAACAAAAGACCAATTTTTATCTAAAAGAATTGAACAATTCCTGCATGCTTACAATTTCGAACGTGATTACACGGTAATTGAAACAAAACTGTATAACCTGCTGCGATACATTGACCATGCGAATGAAACCGTAGAAACTGACCCTAATGAGATACCGATGTATAGTCTTTCCTAATTTAGCAAGTGAATGCAAATGAAATTGAGAAACTTTTTACTAACCGGACTAAAGAATTCCACCACCAAAAAACACGGCTTCCCTAAGTGGGAAGCCGTGTTTTAAAACTGTCTTATGATTTTAGTTACACAATCGGATATTGTTGTTAATTAAATTTCCTGAACCATTTTCATTTTATTGTCAACTAACGCCATAAAATCATTTTCAATGGTTTTTAGCTTTGCTTTGCTTTCTTCTAAGCTGTTACTATTGACACCAAAATAGAACTTCACCTTTGGTTCTGTACCAGATGGACGTAAACAAACCCATGAACCATCCTCAAATGTATACTTTAAAACATTCGATTTTGGTAAATCAATTGATTCTTTCCCTTTGTTCGTTACACGAGTACTTGTTAAATAATCCTCCGCAGTGGCTGCAGCTAATGTTCCAAGGCTGGTAATCGGCTCTGCACGGAAAGAAGCCAATAACTGTTGAATTGTCTCTGCGCCTTCCTTGCCTTTTAAGGTTAGGGAGCGTAAGCCTTCTTGGTAATATCCATACTTTTCAAATACCTGCATCAATCCTTCATAGAGGGACATGCCTTGTTTCTTATAAAAAGCACAAACTTCCGTTGCTAAGAGAGCAGCCTGTACCGCATCTTTATCACGAGCAAAATCACCAATTAAATATCCGTAAGACTCTTCATATCCAAATAAAAATTTACGATCGCCAGCTGCCTCATATTGATTGATTTTTTCAGCGATAAATTTAAAACCTGTTAACACATCAACTGTTTCTAATTGATTAGCCTCAGCAATCTTCCGGCCAATTTCAGATGTAACAATTGTTTTTAAAACCACTCCATTTTTTGGCAGTGTCCCTTTTTCCTTTTTCTGGGTAATAATGTAATCCAGTAACAAAGCACCCGTTTGGTTACCAGTGAGAACGACATATTCTCCCTCAGGATTTAATACAGCAATCCCTAAACGATCTGCATCAGGGTCTGTTCCAATTAAAAGATCTGCACCGATTCTTTTCCCATCACGAATCGCTAATTCGAAGGCAGCATGTTCTTCAGGATTAGGACTTTTTACCGTTGAGAATTCTGGATCCGGAAGTTCTTGTTCTTTGACGATCGTTACATTCTCATATCCCAATGCTGATAGTGCAGCCCGGACAGGCTTATTAGCGGTTCCATGGAGTGGCGTAAAGACGATTTTGATATCTGTTTCCTGAGCAAGAGTTGGATTCTCAGATATCGTTAATAGTTTCTCCGTATAAGCTTGGTCAATTTCCGAACCAATCGTTTTAATTAATCCTTCTGCTCTTAATTTTTCTTCACTTTCAACCTCAATGAGTAATTCATTTTCAATCTCATTTACCTTGGCGATTACCTCATCTGCCGCTTCCAGTGGCAGTTGGCCTCCATCCGATCCATACACTTTATAGCCGTTATATTCAGGTGGGTTATGGCTTGCAGTAACCACAATGCCTGAATAAGCATTTAAATATCTTAGAGCAAATGATAATTCAGGAGTAGGCCTTAATTCATCAAAGACATAGGTTTGTATACCCTTTGAGGCCAAAGTTCTTGCAGCCTCCAGCGCAAATTCTGGAGATTTATGGCGTGAATCATAAGCAATGACTACTCCGCGCTGTTTTGCTTCCATTCCATGGTTTTCTATGTATGCTGCTAGGCCAGCTGATGCTTTGCGGACAGTATAAAGGTTCATTCGGTTGGTACCAACCCCAATTTCTCCACGCATACCACCAGTACCAAATTCTAAATTTTTATAAAAGGCTTCCTCTAACTGCCTCTCATCCTTCATTAATTCATTTAATTGATTCTGCAATTCAGTATCCAATCCGTCAAATTCCATCCAACTCTTTGCTGTCTGTTTCCAATTCATGTCGATTCCCTCCAAATTTTGTCTACTGTTATTGTTTCTAATCTCAACACTGTTACTCCTTTAAAAATCTTATCAAATTAAACGACAATTTTCGCAGAAGTAAATTTATTCAGTTCTTTTTCTATATTACCTCATATCCTACAATTTTTAGTAGAAAAAAATAAAAGCCTGCATGTGCAGACTTTTATTTAACTTATATTAGTAACTCATTATCAGCTTTAGAATAGATACTTAACATGGGAATTCTTATACTTTTTGCTTCTTCGAAATGTTCATATTTGAATGGAAACAGTAAACCAAACTCCGTTAATGTCTCCACATTCTTATTAAATAATGATGCATACTGCTCATCAGGTTGAGAGGACTCTAGAATGGAGATTAATGTTTGAATACATGTCATTACCTGAAAGGCATCTTTTAATGTATTAAACTCTTCAGATGTATGAAGAACTTTTAATCGCTCAAAACGACAAATCTCCTCATCAGTAAAGTAGAGCGGAAATATATTCGAATAAATGTACCTCACCAGTCCGTTAATTTCTTTTTCTTGACTTGGCGTCGAGGCAAATACAATTTTCACTTAAAACCCACCTTTGCCATCGCTTATTTCTGACGTATTGTATATGATAAGAATAACATAACTAAGTCAGTATTGACCGTGGTAATTATAACCTTAAGGAGAATTAAATGCTAAACACAATGCGAATGGGAGAATGGTTTCAAATAGTGGTCCCGTTAGAATGGAATGGAAAAACCATAGAGGAAATTTTTCGGAATGTCTGGGAAGCCCCTAAAAAATTAACCCACACCTTTAGAATGGAGGATAAGGTGAAAATTAATGGAGAACGCGCGAACTGGACTACGCCTCTTATCAAGGGTTCCAAATTGCAATTAAAACTATTTGAGGACGAAAGTATAGAAATTTTGCCCAAATTTATAGATATAGACATAATTTTTGAGGACGAACATGTTTTGGTTATTAACAAACCACCATTCATGAACAGCCATCCGAATAACCCACTAACAGATCAAGATACACTGGTTAATGCAGTACAATTTTATCTTCAAGCCAAAGGAGAAAATCGGAACATCCGTCAAGTTCACCGATTAGATCGAGATACATCAGGTGCCATTCTCCTTGCTAAACATTCACTAGCAGGGGCTATACTGGACCAGATGCTTTTTAAGAGAAATATTAAAAGAACCTACATTGCGTTAGTTCATGGGGTAGTTAAACAAAAAAGAGGCTCTATTAACGAACCGATTGGACGGGATCGCCATCATGCAACTAAAAGGAGAATTTCTCCAACGGGTCAATCTGCCCTTACCCATTACACGGTAGTAAAAGTGGACAAAGAGAAACAACTTTCATATATAAAATGTTGGCTCGATACTGGGAGAACACATCAAATCAGGGTTCATTTAAGTTATTTAGGGCATCCATTAGTTGGAGATACGTTGTATGGCGGAAAACCAATTGTGAATAGACAAGCACTGCATGCCGCAAAGATTGAATTCATTCATCCATTTACTCAGGAAAAGATTGTATGTCATGCCCCATTTGTGGATTTACCTTTAATTTTTAAGAATATTGATATCTTTTCATTATAAAACATAAAAAAGCCTCCGAGCATTTCGGAGGCCTTCTCAAGTAAAGAAATATTATCTATCGGTTCTTCTAAAGGCTCGCAGAATGAAACTTACTAGCAAGACCAAAACAGCTGACCCAATAATTGCAGGAATTATTGCAAAATCAGCGACATGCGGCCCCCAATCACCTAAAACCGCAGTTCCAAGCCATGCCCCAACAAAACCTGCAATGATATTACCAATAATGCCACCCGGAATATCTCTTCCAACGATAAGACCGGCTAACCATCCAATAATCCCACCAATAATTAATGCCCAAATGAAACTCATTCAGTACACTCCTTTTTAGTAACCAATTATTTGTCTCAGGCAGTTGGAAAAGTAACTTATTTTCATGCTACCTGTATTAATAAAGTACCCTATTTTCTTTTATATACTCAGAAAAGAAAAAAAAGATAAATTCTTAACACAGGAACTAAGTACATAAATACATAAATTTAGGCAAAAGTAAAAATATCTTTATTTCAGAACTAATTAAAAACATATAATGTAAAGATTTTGTTAACATACATAAAATTTGTTTCAATAAATTGAACGATTCAAAAGATTCTAATGTTAAGTTTTTGTAAATTTATAAAGAATTTGTTTCATTTTTCGACATTTTTCAGATAAAATTACTTGGGTCGGTATACGATTGTTTAATTGAAAATGGGGGTAATCACATGGCATTTAAAAAAGTAGATAAATTCTCAGCATTACTTAGTAATATTTCTGCAAACTTAAAGGAAAGTGCAAATTTCTTTACTGATTACAAATTGAAAAATGTGAGTGATTTAAAAATTTTCTCAGAGAAAATGAAGGAACTTGAAACAAAAGGTGATACATATGTGCATGAAGTAATTAAGGAATTGAATGATGCATTCATCACTCCGATTGAACGGGAAGACATCCTTCACCTAGCAATGAGTATGGATGATGTACTTGATGGGCTTGAAGGTTGTGCAGCATTATTTGAAATGTACTCTATTACAAATGCAGATGAATTCATGAAGAAATTTGTGGATGCGATTCAAGGTAGTGTCCATGAAATTGACAAAGCCGTTGAACTACTTTCCAATAAAAAGTTACAGCAAATAAGAGAACATGCCATTAAGATAAAGGATTTTGAATCCAACTGCGATAATATCTTACGCCAGTCGATTAAAAATTTATTTACGGTCGAAAAAGACCCGATCCGAATTATCCAATACAAAGAAATTTATGAAAACCTTGAAGATATTGCCGACTATTGTCAAACAGTTGCCAATACACTTGAAACCATTATCATGAAAAATGCCTAAGGAGCAAACATATGAGCGTTGTATTAATTCTTACAATTTTAATTGTCATTGGTGCCCTTGCATTTGACTTTATTAATGGATTCCATGATACTGCAAATGCAATCGCTACATCTGTATCCACAAAAGCACTTAAACCACGCCAAGCAATTATGTTAGCAGCAATAATGAATTTTGTTGGAGCATTGACATTTACTGGGGTTGCCAAAACTATCTCTAAGGACATTGTTGACCCATTTTCACTTACAGGTGGTCATACAGGATCGATTGTTATTTTTGCAGCACTACTTTCTGCTATCATTTGGAATTTACTTACTTGGTATTATGGAATTCCAAGCAGTTCTTCACATGCGATTATCGGATCCATTGCTGGAGCTGCCATTGCGGCGAAGGGGTTTGATGTAATAAAGGCTGAAGGTTTTATTAAAATTCTTGAGGCGTTAATTCTATCACCTATTTTAGCTTTTACCGTTGGATACATTGTTTACAGTATTTTTAAAGTCGTTTTTAAGAACTTTAATTTAACTAAAACGAATCGATCATTTCGTTTAATTCAAATTGCAACGGCCGCGTTGCAATCCTATTCACACGGAACAAACGATGCACAAAAATCAATGGGGATTATTACCATGGCACTTTTAGCTAACGGTTATCTTCATACAGATGAAGTTCCTTTTTGGGTTCAACTCTCTTGTGCGATTGCAATGGGACTAGGGACCTCGATTGGCGGATGGAAGATTATCAAAACTGTTGGTGGTAAAATTATGAAGATTCGACCTATCAACGGTGTTGCAGCCGATTTAACAGGGGCAGCAATTATCTTCGGTGCTACTTATATTCATTTACCTGTTAGTACAACTCATGTTATCTCATCAGGAATCTTAGGTGTAGGTGCTTCTCATCGGTTAAAAGGAGTTAAATGGGGTACTGCCCAACGCATGTTAATAACATGGGTTATTACACTTCCAATCACAATCCTTTTAGCAAGTATTATCTACTTCATCCTTAATATCTTCTTTTAAAAAAGAAACCAGAAATATTTTTCTGGTTTCTTTTTTGCGATATCACTTCTAAAAGTACCCAACGCTCATATTTTTATGATAGAGGACAAGTTTTGGGGTGATGGTTGATGAAAGAAAAACTAGCAGCAATGCTGCTCGGGAGTTTGCTCTTAAGCCTTGGAGTAAACGGATTTTTAGTTCCCTACCATTTACTTGATGGAGGAGTCATCGGATTAGGACTAATCATTCATTATTTTTACGGATGGCCGGCTGGACTAAGTATTATTGTATTAAGTCTGCCTTTATATGTGTTAGCCTGGTTCTTTGAGAGGCGCTATTTCTACTACAGCCTCCATGGACTTATCATCTCTTCCTTTTGTATTGATTTTCTATCCTTTATTAATGGTAAAATTGAAATAGGGATATTACCAAGTACAATTATTGGCGGATTGCTTGTCGGAATTGGAATAGGTCTAATGCTTCGCTATGAAACCAGTACAGGCGGGACAGATTTGCTTGCCCAATTATTAACTAAATTTACTTCTGTTAATATTGGGATCATCATCTTCTTAATAGATGGTCTAGTCATCACAAGCGGTATTCAGGTTGTCGGGTTGGAGAAGTTCTTTTATTCTCTACTCACGATCATATGCGTCGGCTTGATGACGGCGTTAACAGTAAGAGGTAACAATAATCAACATTTTCCTTATTATTAAAACAAAAGGAAAGGACAGAGCTTGTCCTTTCCGTAATACTACTTTCCCAATATGTCCATTGTTCGATACGTTTCTTTCATAATTCCATAGGATCTCTTCAACCGTTCATTAAATGATGGTTCTTCCCACTTCTTCCAGCTATATATATATGCATCTGACTCGTGAATCCGATTATTAGTTGTTTTAGGTAATGTTTGAGTGACCTTCCCTAGTTCTGTTGTTACTAATGCGAGTCGAATTCCACTTGTTTCATCACTGCCAGATAAACCACTTTCCCAGACATCACCCATTACTTCCTTTAAACTAGGGTCTTTCACATTCAAGAGCTGCCATGGAATCCTTCCTTCGATCACTTTTCTATCATTACTAATGCTAACATCTGTTAATGAGTCGAATTCTTTACTATTTGGATTGGCGTTCCCAAACTTTAGTTTTCCTGTCTCGTAACTCGAAAATGGAATTACCTCTTTGGTAGTTGGAATTGTTAATTCCTTATTAAGAGCAAGCCTGATGGGATGAAATACACCATTATTCTTTTGATTGGCATACGGTTCCTCAGCAATCATCTTCAGAAGATGGGCGTACTGATAATAAAAGGTATCATAGTAACTATCGACCATGATACTTGAAGTCTCTTGTCCTGTAAGACTTACTAAAAAATCAACTCCAAAGTCTGTTTTGATTGATATATGATCGTTTAATGGAATTTGGGTTTGGCCCTGTTGCTTAATAGAGTCAAGCAGAAGGAAGGTTCCTTGTCTGCGAAAATCAACTGGTCGATTATATTTTAACAGGAAATATAAATATCCATTGTCAGAGGTCAACCGAACTTCATTTAAAGTGTCCTTTTTATCTTTGCTAGGATAACTCTTCTTGACTCCCGATAATTCCCAATCCTTAGCATTTCCATCCACAATGATTTCTTTTTCTTTTTTCCCAGGTTCAAATTCTAATAAGCCAAAGTGCTGTTCATTTGTTTGCACGTTATTCCAAAATGGCCTTCGGTCGGGATTATCAAAATCCATGGTATTCCATGTTCGCTTAAACCATTCATCCTGCCAAGTGAAGACAAGCCCCCCCATATAGCCTTCTGATACAATTGATTCATATAAATGCTTATTTATATTTCCTTGTTCTTCTTCTGAATGAAATCCTTGGTTCATTCCATATGCATTTTTATGTGTTAACCCTCTTGAAGACGGAACACCAAATTCTGCAACAAGCACTGGCATTTGATGGACAGCACGCAGCTCATTTAAATAGCCAGCATAATTGTTTTTCTTCCCCGTTTCATCTACATAATTAAGGTATGACTTTTCATTGTTAAGAAAATCAGGATAATATGGATAGATATGATAGGAGGCAAATATTCCTGCAGAAAACTGTTTTGTTGCCTTAATATGATTTGGATTCACAGAAACCATATCTTCATTCTCCAGTGGTTCAGTGGGATGCTTCAACAAATCTGTTGTAACCCAGTTCGTAAAACTCATTGAATGCTGCCACTGGTAGTGTTTCACCTCATAATCAGCAGCATAATCCATTAAACCAGCGAGCCAAATTTCAAACGGATTAGCCCCTTCTGTTTTAAAGTATTTCCCTGTAAATTGACTAATTTTTGAATGCTTATCATTCGTGTTGGTGACCATGGCTGGATCCCATTCCGTGCCAACAATGATTCCCAGAATGTACTTCGAAATATCGTACTTATATTCACCTGACGCATGGCCTGGCCGGTCTGGAATGTTTGCTTTTCCATGGATTATATCTATCATATTTTTTATTTCCAGCTTCGCGTCGTCTAGATTTACTTTGGCAAAGGCATCTTGTGTGTGAATCAGATTCTCTTCATTAACCCATGTCCCATGGAATAAGAATAATGGCTTTTTTGCGATTTTGTTATATTCATGAAAGGCTTCATAAAATTGTGGTGGGTGGAGTGTGTAAATTCTTATCGCATTTGCGTTCATTTCACCAATTTCTTTAAACCATCGAAGGTATTCATCTTTGGTAATCGCCGTCTCCCCAGGAAAATAACCAGGTTTTCCTATCCCCATGTTTACACCCTTTATCAAAAGGTCTTCCCATTTCCCATCCTTCTGAATCTGAAGATAAGATTTCCCAGTTTTGCTGTTTGATTTAATACCATTCAGTTCGACAATGTCTACTTTTTCCTGTTGAGTTACCTGGTGTAATCCATACTTTAAAATATCCTTCATCATTGGCACATAAGTCCCCCAATAGAAAGAACCATTAGAACCAACATTCTTCTTCCAAGCATCCAAACCTTTGGTTTGATAAATTCCTGGAACATCAGCTTCATCTGCAAAATCCCCTGAAAAGTAATAGGAAGAATACCGAGCATTTTGATGATAAATCACGGCTGGGAAAGAAGTTGGAATCCCATATCCCTTCAATGTTTCTTTTGCTTCCTTAGTGATTGGCAGCTTATAGTCTGCCAATATTTCCTTATCATCTCTGGCATCAATAATATCGAACCAATAACTGTACTTTCCTTCTAACCTTTGTGTAAAATGTTTTTTTCCGTTTCTAGTCAATTCAAACAGAATACCATTGTTTTTAACGTCCTTTTCTCCAATTACAACGATATAATTGTTTTTACTGACAAATACAAATCCTTTTCCAGTAAATGACCACTTTTTATTTTGCTTCTCATAATTGTCTCTTACCCATTCTGGTACCTCTGTACTATTAAGGTTGGAAAAATAGCGACCGATCCAGCCTGACCATTCTACATTAAGCAAATTCGAGATCTTAGCCTTCGACGATTCTGATGTAGGACTTGCAAACGTATTAAATTCTGCTATTAATGTTTTCCCTTTCGATTGAATAAGTTCATTTTTTATTTGATTAACTTCATCTGTTTCAAGTCCACCGTAAATTTTTGTAGAGTGTCTTCCTGATGGATTTTGTCCGTAAAACTCCTCTTTATATACTCCATATTGATCCGTTAAATAAATCACATCGTATGGTTTTAAATCCTTGGGTAATGAAGTGATCGAATATTTCTTTCCTTCCTTTGGTTCAAATCCTTTATAATCCTCCGTAAATGAATAAGGTTTTTTTCCATCCTTATAATATTTTGCATTATTTAATATCCAAACCAAACCTTTATGTTCCCGATACGAAGGATTCGGTACCGTTTTATCAACAATCAACACATTTAATTGTTTCACAGGTTGAATTTGCCATAGCCAAAAGGGGCAGGTGATAATAATTAAAAAAAGAACGGTATACATGATTAAATTAATTGGTTTTTTCATTCGGAAACACCTTTTCTTTTCATTTCTCCCCAACTTCGATCACCGATTATCATCTGCCAAATTCCCTCACATCTCCAAAACACAGTCAACGGCCTATACCAAATGGTTTCTGTTAAGGAATATAAAAATAACTTCATGATATCTGATACTTTTGGATACTTTGTTAGACTCCATTCCTCCAATAGAACCGATGTCATTGAAAAAATAGAACCATATATACAGGAGAGAAGAAATAACAAAATGGCAAATTCTATATAGATCCCCCCAAGTAATAAACAAAGGATCATAAACAGGTATCCTAAACACTCAATGACTGGCCCGAAAAATTCGACAATCCAAAAGTAAGGGAAGGAAATCAAACCAATTGAACCGTATTTAGGGTTAAATGTGATTTTCCTATGTGTCCATAAGCTTTCCAGTAGTCCCCTATGCCATCGTCTCCTCTGCCTGCGAAGGAAGGTCACATCCTCAGGGACCTCCGTCCAACATACTGGATCTGGAACATAGACAATCTTTTTCTTTATTTTTTTTTCCCTTAAGAGTCGATGGATTCTAACAACTAATTCCATATCTTCCCCGACGGTATCTGTTTTATAACCTCCCGCTGCAATCACCCATTGCTTTGAAAAAACTCCAAATGCTCCTGAGATAATTAATAGAAGATTGTGCCGGCTCAAGCCAATTCTTCCCATTAAAAAGGCACGTAAATATTCGATGATTTGCATAACAACTAAAGGTTTATTCGATAAACCGATTTTTTGGATATGACCATTTTTGATTTGGCATCCGTTCGCAATTCGAACACTTCCACCCGAGGCAATCACTTCTTCATTTGAATCAATTATTGGTTTCATCACCTTTAAAAATGCATCCTGTTCAAGAACAGAATCGCCATCTAACGAACAAAAATAAGGGTAATGGGAAAAGTTAAGACCCACATTAAGGGCATCCGCCTTTCCCCCATTCTCCTTATCAATAAGAAACAAATTCGATAAAATAGCTGATTGATAAATCCTGCCTATTGGTTTTGTATCCACTTGCCTTCTTACTACTTTTTTTATTTCCTTCATATCATAGTGCTCGATTACTTTTGCAAGTGTTTGGTCGGTTGATCCATCGTTCACTACAATCACTTCATATGTTGGATAATCTACACTTAATAAAGAACGCACACTTTGAATAATACCTGCTTCTTCATTGTAAGCAGGAACAATAATTGAAACAGGTTTGGTATAAAATTCATCCGCATAATCCTCATATGCCTGAACTCTGTCAAGTTGATATTCCTTCCGCAACTGAAAAAAAGAGATCATCAAGATAACAGAGTAAAATGAAATGACAATAACCATATATACAGCGATAAACCAAGCAAAAAGCGTTACAACATTTCCCCACTCTAAAATTGCCATTTTCTATACCCCTTTATGAAGCCATTCCCATGCCATATCCTTAGCAAATACATCCTTCGAAGTTTCTAACACTTCCTGTAAGATCTGGTGACCATTTGGAAATTGGCAGATGGCCTCTCCGGCCTGGGACCGAACCCACCACATTTGATCATGCAAAAGCTCGATTAATCTTGATATCCCTCTTACTTCTTTTAATGAACCAATAAGTTTGGCTGCAATCATTCTTTCTTCCCATTTACTAGAATAGAGTAGTTCTAAGTAGGGGTCTGTATTTTTCACATTGCCCACATTCGATAATGCCTTTAAGGCTCGGAGCCTGATTTCACCTTTATAGACTGAAAAGATATTCTCAAGGAAAGGAAGATAATTTACTTCCTTTTTTATTGAAATTACCTCTAAGATGGCTTTTTGTAACGGCTGACTGCTCTTATGAAAATGAAGAATAAACTTTTCAAATTGCTTCTGCTCGAGGTGGACTAATATCGTACGGTATTCAAATTCAGAGAAATTCTGGTAACGGGTTATTAACAGGTCAAATAAAAATACATGTTGAAATAATGCAAGGATTCTTAATGAATGAATAAGTTCTGCGTGGGAGATCTTTTTTTTCTTTGTTAGCATGTAGATTTCATCGTTCAGGAGAGTTAATTTGAAATCTTCAATATGATAGAGAGTGTTCATACGTTTACTCCACCTTTTACTATTCAGTTGCTTGCGATACCTCTCTAATAGATACATTGATGCAAGTTCTGTTAATCGTGACTTTTCCTCCTCACCTTCTAAAATTTTGCTGTACCTGCTTAAAAGTTCCTCGATGGCTTTCTGTTCAAGAACTGATTTCGGACTCAGCCCCCTAGAGTATCCGCCTTCCATAAGCATTGTAAAAAGTTTCGTGTGATTATTTTCTATATATTGTTCAATTGCCTTCCGTTTTTTAATTTCTAGTGCTTTTCTTATCGTTAAGTATATTAATAAAACCAATAACAACCCTAGAATGTTTATCGTTAGCATTGTCAAGAAAAATAACTCATTCTTCATCATGCAATTTCATCCTCTTGATTAACCTTTCAATCCTAGTTTGAAGTTCTTTAATACTAAAAGGTTTCGTGATATAATCATCCGCTCCTAGCATTAATGCCCTTTCAATGTCCGTTTCCCTTTTTCTCCCAGTCAACATAAGGACATAGATATTTCTTCCACCTTCTATTTTTTTTACTTTCTGCAAGATTTCGATACCATCCATAACAGGCATAATACCGTCAAGTATTAAAAAATGTATGCCCTTTTCTTCTAAACGTTTTGATTCAAAGAATTGTTGTCCATCTTCAAATGTTTCAATGTCTAATTCAAAATGATAAAAAGCCATTCCCTTAAGTATCCTTATTAACATGGTTCGAATAATCGCATCGTCATCAATGACCGAAACGAACAAGGTTTCTTTTGTATCTATATTTTTTAAATCCATAACTACCTACTTCCTGACTGACGAGCCTTCAAGTATGTATGAAAACAGACCTTTCCTGTTTTTGATTCATACAATTACTATTCCCTTATTTTCAACAGATTTTAAGTATTTAAAGTTTATAATTAATAATTCCATGTGTCACGCGAAAAACACAGAAAAAGTCGAAAAACAATAAAATTTGTCGAATTTCCTTGAAATCTAAACACAAAAAAGGACCCAAAAAATGGATCCTAAGTTTATTATTTATAATAGGTTTTTAACTTTATTTGTACAACTGTCCATTGCAGTCATAATTGATCCCCGAAATTGCTTTTCCTCTAAGGTAACAACTGCTTCTATTGTTGCCCCTCCTGGTGTACACACATTATCTTTGAGTTCACCAGGATGTTTTCCGGTTTCAAGGACCATTTTTGCAGCCCCAAGAACAGCTTGAGCAGCTAGTCGATATGCTTGATTCCTTGGTATTCCTTGCCTTACTCCACCATCTGCCATAGCTTCAATAAGCATATACACATATGCCGGGGAGGAACCGCTGATAGCTGGAACGGCATCCATAAGTTTCTCTTCTAGCCTTTCGGTCTTTCCAAAGGTCTGGAACAAGTGCTCTACCTCAATAATTTCATTTTCAGTAAGGTAATCATTCGCACAGATTACACTCATGCCCTCCCCAACTAAAGATGGAGTATTAGGCATTGTTCTAATCGTCTTTATCTGAAAACCAAATGACTTCTCAATATCCATTAAGGTAATTCCAGCAGCAATCGTTACAATGATTACATTTTGTTTTATATCGTTTTTGATTTCCTCGATGATAGTTGCATATAGACCTGGTTTCACCGCAATAATAAGGATGTCAGCAAACCTTGCAACATCTCTATTATTTAATGTTGTGCATATATCAAACTTTTGTTTAATTACTTTTGTTGTATCTTCTGTGTTAGCACTAACAAAAATATTCTCTTTTGGAATCGTTAAAGATTTAACCATTCCTTCGATCATGGCCTGCGCCATTTTTCCTGCCCCAATAAAACCTATTTTCTTTTCCACTTTAATCTCCTCACCTATTTATACATCTCATTCTCCAATACAATGATGTTTTCTGCAAAAGTTGTTTTCCCTATTTCTTTTGTATTTTCCACCAACCTGTATATATTATCACAACATTGTTTAGCACCTATAACTAATAAGGGTACTCCAATAAAATCAATTTTTAACCCCCTTGAGAACATTCCGCCCATAGTCATGGCAAAAGGAACAGTTGGTGAAGTATTGGAGAAGACAATTTTTTCATCAAATTTAAATTTTTCTTGCAGCAATAAACTCATCTCTTTTAATGCAGGGACCACATATTTGTTTCTTTTTCGTCCAATCGTATAAACAGAGTTTCCATCTTCATCCATTCCATGAAAAATGATCTTTCCAAAATCTTCTTTTGTTAATTTATTGAAATATTTCACATTTAAAATCTCTTCTTTTGTCAGTTTTCGTTCAGATTGTGGTAATTGTTTTAAATGGTAGGCCGCTGCTAAGGAAGTTGTATGAGTTCCGCCATAGTCATTATAGATATAAATCATGGAATCATCCTTTATTTTTGCTATGTATATTATGGTCTATTTTAATGTTTCCAATTCAAGGTAATTTTCGCACTAAAAAAAGAAGTTTATCTCCATTGGATAAACTTCTCGAATACTTATTTATTTAAATCCTTTGGTGAAAAAGCTCCCGGGAGTAGATCTTTTACAAGGATTTTTTGAACCTCACCTTTTAAATTTGTTAGCACAACTTCCATTTCTGCATCACAAAGTTCAGAAATAACCTGACGGCAAGCTCCACAAGGAGAAACCGGACCTTCAGTATCCGCCACGACAACGAGTGAAGCAAATTGTGTAATCCCTTCAGAATAGGCCTTAAACAAAGCAGTTCGCTCTGCACAGTTTGTCATACTATAAGCAGCATTTTCAATATTACAGCCATGAAATACTTGGCCATCCTTTGATAATAAAGCGGCACCCACTTTGAAATTAGAGTAGGGTACATAAGCATGCTCTCTTGCTTTATTTGCTTCTGCAATTAAGTCTTTCTTTTCCATCATGTTCACACTCCGCCAAGGAATTTTATTGCTGAACTAATTTAGTAATCCACTCAAGAAGCACACCGCCAAAGTACACCCCGAAAACACCGACAACTGCTGAGAATACTGGGGGAGCAGGTATTGGAAGCTTTAAAAATTTAAACAACATACCAACTATTAAACCGGCAATTAAAGCCATTATTACGTCTCTCATCGAATTAACCTCACAATTGATTATTTAGTAATTGCTTAAGGATAGCTCACCTTTACTAATTGATACGCCAGAACTTGCACCAATTCTAGTCGCGCCTGCTTCAACCATTGCGAGTGCATCTTCACGGCTGCGAACCCCACCTGAAGCTTTCACACCAATTTCTGGACCCACGGTTTGACGCATCAAGCGAATATCCTCGACAGTGGCTCCGCCTGTTGAAAAACCTGTAGATGTTTTTACATAGTCTGCCCCAGCTTTTACAGAAATTTCGCATGCTCTAATTTTTTCTTCTTTTGTTAACAGGCAAGTTTCGATGATAACCTTCACCAATGCTCTCCCTTTAGCAGCCTCGACAACAGCAAGGATATCTCTTTCCACCAAGTCATCTTGCTTATCTTTTAAAGCACCAATATTAATTACCATATCGATTTCATCTGCTCCATTTTCAATCGCATTTTTTGTTTCAAATGCTTTAGTTTCAGGAGTAGTTGCTCCAAGAGGAAAACCAATGACGGTACATACTTTCACTTCAGGAGTGTCAACAAGCATATCAGCTGCTGTTCGAACCCAAGTGGGGTTCACACACACCGACGCAAATAAATATTCCTTTGCTTCTTCCACTAGCTTTACAATTTCTTCTTTTGTTGCATCAGCCTTTAATAATGTATGGTCAATCATTCCTACTATATTCTGTGTCATATTCTTCGTCTCCCTTATCATGAAATTATATATATATGTTTAAGTCAATTATCACAATGTAACTATATCAAACGATATGAACATTTGTAAATACATTTATGAACAAATGTAAAAAACTTTTTTTTCCTTCTGTTTATATTTAGTTTTTATCTAGCAAGAATTGTGCTGTAAACTGGTCCGTAACAAGCACGTTTGCATACCCGCCTTTTAATGCCCCAAATATTCCCTCAATTTTATTGGGTCCTCCTGCTACAAGAATGGAATAATCCTTTTTCTTTAGATCATCTAAATTTACTCCAAGTGTTCTTTCATTTAGACTCTCGTTACAAACTTCCCCGTTTTCATCAAAGAAACGGGAGCAAATATCACCCACAGCTTTTCCATATAGGGACTCTAAGTCACTCTCTGTAAAATAGCCTAATTGAAATAATAAGGAATCTGTTTTAATTGTTCCGATGGTAAATAGAGCAATATTCGCCTGACAACCTAGGTCAAGGATTTTTCGGATATGACGATCAGCCTCCATTGCCTGTTTTACAACGACATGGTCCACTATCGCTGGAAGAGGAAGATTGTGTGGTGTAGTATGAAATGCCTTTCCAAAAAGATATAAAATCTCTGATGCATACGTATTTGTTTCAGCGTGGCTGACACCACCCTTTAGTTGGACAACTTTTACCCCTTTAACAAATTTCTGTTTTAATTCAATGGCAATATGGTAGAGGGTGGTTCCCCATGTTACACCAATTATGTCATCATCCTTTACAATTTGATCTAGATAAATGGCGGCTTTTTCACCTAGATAATTTTTTATAATATGGTCTTCATATTGTGGAATTGAAGTGACAACCGCCTTCTTCAGATTGAATTTTTTTTCAAGTTGTCCTGCAAGATTCTCAACATCTTCCGTCGGATCCATTATATTAATCTGGACAATTCCCTCACTTTTTGCCTGTTGGAGTAAACGCGACACAGTGGGACGGGAAACACCTAGTTTCTTGGCAATTTCGTTTTGATTATAATCCAACAGATAATAGAGCTTGGCTGCTTCAATAACTTTAGTTAACTTTTCACGATCCACTATTATCACCTTATCGTTTATTATTTTACTTTTATTGTAACAAAAAAATGAAACAATATCACTTTTATTTAACATTTGTAAAATACAATATGAATATTATTTCAATTATTCACACGAGGCTAAGCGAGGAACATGAATTTTCGGCGTCTTTAATGGGGAACAATTATGATGAGAGGTGGCGATATTGTGCAGAAATTAGGTGAACTTATTTACGAAAAGCGAAAATGGGTTCTGGTAAGTTGGAGTCTCATTATTTTACTATTAGGTTTGTTTGCATTAAAACTGCCAAGCGTTCTTAGTGGAAATGGTTTTGAATATAACGGAGAATATAATAAAACACGCAACCTTCTCGAGCAAGATTTTGGATATGCAAAATCCTCCATTATTCTTGTTTTTGAAAAAGACAAAGCCATTAGTGATGAAGATTTCAGACAATTTATTTTAAACAATTTTGAAAACTTAGCAGGCTTTGATGCTGCACAGCAAATTATTTCCCCTTTGGAACGAGAAGGAATGATGAAAACACAATATGCCTATGGTCTTCTTACTTTTAACAAAAAAGCTGAAAACCTTGGGGCAGAAATCAGCCAATTAAAGACTCTACTAGTAAATAAAAAGGGCCAAAAGGTCACAATGACTGGCGAACCTATTATTGTCCAAGACCTTAATACTGCAAGCCAAGAAGATTTAGCAAAAGCGGAAATGATCGGTCTGCCAATTGCGTTAGTGGTTCTTATTCTTGCTTTTGGAGGTCTTATTGCGGCATCACTCCCGATTGTTATTGGCGTAGTTTCTATATTATGTACAATGGGAACTGTTTACTTTTTTAGCTATCGTGCTGATTTAACAATCTTTATTTTAAATATTGTTCCGATGATCGGGTTAGCGTTAAGTATTGATTTTGCCTTGTTATTTATTAATCGATATAAAGAAGAAGTGAAAACAAAGTCTATAAAGGATGCTCTTGAGATAACAGTTTCTACTGCCGGTCGTTCGATTATTTTTTCTGGAATTTGTGTTTTTATTGGTCTATCTGCATTGTGGTTTATCAAAATCGATATTTTTCAGAATGTTGCGCTTGGTGGAATGACTGTTGTGTTCATTTCTGCGGTATGTGCCTTAACCTTTCTTCCTGCGCTGCTAGGTGTTTTGGGAACTAAAATTAATAAATTTAGTATTTTACCCGCTGTGGACAAGCAAACGAAAAGTTTTTGGCACCAGTTTGCTAAATTTGTCATGAAACGACCTATTCTTATGTCAGTAGCAGCCCTTGCAATTCTTTTAGCAGGATTGATTCCTGTTAAACAAATGGTTTTAGCGATCCCTGGTACAGAATCCCTGCCGCCAAATTACCCTTCAAGAACTGCCTTAGAGATCTATAAAGACCATTTTGTTGCTAAAGAAAAGCGAGATGAGAAAAAAGTCATCGTGATCCTTGAATCAAGTGGTAACATTCTTGATTTGAATAACCTAAAAAAAGTGAATAACGTGATTAAAAACATTGAAAACGATGAACTGGTGAATACCGTTCATTCACCCTTTTCAGCAACTGGAATAAAGGATGTAAACCAGCTTTATCAAATACTCACCTCCGGGAAAACAACAATGGCATCTCCAATTATCGACTACTTTATAAGAGATAATAAAATGCTCTTAGAGGTATATTTAAAAACTGGTGAACATTCTGCTAAAGCAAGACAATGGGTAAGTGACTGGTCAAATAAGGATCTAGGTTTAAACGCTTCCTTCGGCGGATCGATAAAATTCGAGCAAGAAATTTTTTCTGAAATCTACCAAAAAGCACCAGACGGACTTTTATTGATTGTTCTTTCGACTTTTGTCATTTTAATGGCAGCATTCCGCTCCATTCTTATACCATTGAAAGCAATTGTAATGAATATCTTAAGCCTGAGCTGCACCTTTGGGATCCTAGTCTGGATTTTCCAGCAAGGGCATTTTGGTGTCACACCTGTAGATATTGCATTAATTTTACCTGTATTTGTTTTTACTCTTGTTTTTGGACTATCGATGGATTACGAAGTGTTCCTTATCTCAAGAATTCAAGAATTTTACTTAAAAACTGGAGATAATAGTGAAGCGACTATATCTGGTTTGACTTATACTAGTAAAATTATCACTTCAGCGGCTGCCATTATGATTGTCGTCACGGGTGCATTTGCCTTTACCGGCGTCATGCCTGTTAAGCAGCTAGGTGTAGGAATTGCTATAGCAATTTTTATAGATGCAACCATAGTGAGGATGGTGCTAGTTCCAGCTCTCATGAAACTACTTGGCGATTGGAACTGGTGGTTTTTTGGCATCAAATATAAAAAACGGCATATGACTAACAAAAAGCCAGCCTGATTTAGAATACAGGCTGACTTTTTTGTATTTCACACTCTAACTAGCAGCTCTTAACATTGTTCCTCTTAGATGTTCTATTTCCATTATAATTGAAAATGATTTTCAATTAAGTGAGCCTGATCCCATTTTATATTATGGTCCCTTTATCATAATTCTAGTTAGATAACGAATACTAAGAAAACCTTTAATGCAAGATTATGAAGGAGGTATTCTAATTGAACAAAAAAACGCTTATTTTCCTTATCATTCTCTCACTTTTTGAGTTCTCTCATCCTGCCTTATCGTTTAAGGCTGCAACTGTACATCCACTGCCAGGTGTAGTTGATTTACGTATCCTGGAAACTACTGATTTGCACGCATCTTTAGTCAACTATGACTATTACCAAACAAGAGTAGACAACCGAATTGGCCTCGTCAAAACAGCGACACTGATCAAGAAGGCAAGGAAGGAAGGACAAAATTCTTTATTATTTGACGATGGAGATCATCTGAAGGGAAATCCTCTTGGAGAATATTTAGCGAGAATTCGAGGAATACGTAAGGGAAAACTTCATCCGGTTTATCGTGCCTTTAATTATTTACATTATGATGCCGTTGCCATTGGTAATCATGAATTTAATTACGGGTTAGAATTCTTAAATGCCGCCGTGAAAGGCGCAAAGATGCCCGTCCTTAATGCCAATGTTTTCTCTGTTAAAAAGAAAAAGCCATACTTTACTCCGTATGTTATTTTGAAAAGAAAAGTGGTTGATCAGACTGGGAGAAAACATCATTTAAAAATTGGGGTAATAGCATTTATGCCGACACAAATCATGAAATGGGATAAGGCAAATCTTGAAGGTAAAGTTATGGCTAAACCCATGGTAGATACGGCAAAAGAATTTATCCCAATCATGAAATCAAAAGGAGCAGATATCATTGTCGCCCTTGCCCATACAGGAATCAGTTACGGAACATATAGCGCTGAGTCGGAAAATGCTGTTTATTATTTATCAAAAATCCCTGGAATCGATGCCATTTTGGCAGGGCATTCTCATAATGTCTTTCCAAGTTCTGTGTATAAAAATTCGCCTGACACTAACATCGAAACGGGGCAAATTAATGGTAAACCTGTTGTAATGGCAGGGGCTTTTGGAAATCGTCTTGGAATTATTGATCTCAGACTAAAAAAAACAAATGGACAATGGGGCGTATTAAAAGGGACTTCCTTCACAAGACCCATTGTTAATGATGCTGGGACATCACTCGTTAAGAGGGATAAACGTCTTTATCAGTTAGTTAACCCCGAGCATCAGGAAACTGTTGATTTTATTAATAAATTAGGGCTTTAATAATTAAAACTTTCTTTACATTCAAAGTTTAGTTAATTAAAATAAAGTTAAAAATATAAATGGTGATTTTATTTGGGGGAGTCTGTCACACAGGCTCCTTTTTGTCATTTTTTAAAATGGACCATTTAAAAACTTGGGAGAAGAGGTTTTTACATGTCAACTCAAGCATTAATCGCACTTGGTGTATTTTTAATTACCTATGCCTTTATCGTCACTGAAAAGATTCATCGCACGATCATTGCCATGTGCGGCGGAATTATGATGGTATTACTAGGAATTGTCGGGCAGGAAAAGGCGCTTCACCATATCGACTTCAATACACTCGGATTATTGACCGGTATGATGATCATCGTTGCGATCACTTCTGAGACTGGATTGTTCAAATACATTGCTATTTGGTCAGCAAAAAAAGTGAAAGGTGATCCATTAAAAATATTGTTGGTGCTCGGGACTATTACTGCCTTGGGGTCAGCCTTTTTAGATAATGTTACAACGGTACTATTAATGGTTCCGGTTACTTTCAGTATCACAAGACAATTACGGGTTAATCCGATTCCCTTTTTAATAACCGAAGTAATTGCCTCGAATATAGGCGGTACCTCTACACTGATTGGCGACCCTCCGAATATCATGCTCGGCAGCGCCGTAAAAGAACTTACCTTTATGGCCTTTATTAATAATCTAACAGCGATATCATTCTTTATTCTATTTGTTAATATTGCGATCCTAGCATTTATTTATCGGAAACAGCTTCGAACAACAGATGACTTAAAGGCCAATTTAATGGACCTAGATGAAAAGGAAGAAATAACAGATACCAAGTTACTAGTTAAATCGTTAACTGCTCTCTCGCTAACGATTTTGGGGTTTTTCCTGCATCAACTTTTTCATATTGAATCTGCTACCGTCGCGTTAGCTGGTGCTTTCCTCTTGCTTCTATTAACTGGAGAAAAGTATTTAGATAAAGCATTTTTAAAAGTAGAATGGACAACTATATTCTTCTTTATCGGCCTTTTTGTATTGGTATCAGGATTGATAGAGACAGGGGTAATTTCGTTATTAGCAGATTACTCTGTACACCTAACTGGAGGGGATGTTACATCCACATCAATATTAATTCTCTGGGTTAGCGCGATTGCCTCAGCTTTTATTGATAACATTCCGTTTGTTGCCACCATGATTCCAATGATCAAAGATATGGGGGAACTTGGCGTTACTAATTTAGAACCTCTTTGGTGGAGTTTATCTTTAGGGGCATGTCTAGGTGGAAATGGTACATTAATTGGTGCGAGTGCCAATGTGATTGTGGCGGGTCTTGCTGCAAAGGAAGGCTATCCGATTACATTTGGAAAATTCATGTTGATTGCTTTTCCATTAATGATTTTATCCATTATTATTTGTACGGTTTACATATATTTAAGATATCTCATTTAGGAGGGTTATGATGAAAGTAGAGTATAAATATAACGAACAGTTTCTCGAGCTAAAGGAAACCCCTAACGGCGAGGATTTTGAATTCACCCTTACTTTTGTTGATAACAAATGGAAGAAAAAAATCGAAGAAATTCGTGAGTATTTTGATACAAACAACATCCTAACTGATATCCATTTTTATATTCATCCGAATAATAGGTTTCAAATAATCGTTAGAAAAGACTTTTATAATGAATTTATCATTCAGTTGTTTAAGCAACAAATAGTGGAAAAGATTAAATGGGTTTAAAAAGGAGGCTGCCATTATTCTGAATGGCAGCCATTTTTATACTCCAAATCTATTATTAGCTACGAATCTTGCTTAATATGAGGTGAGACTTCGGGCTTATTCTTCTCTTCCCAAAGCCTTCCAAACCATTTCGTAAACCTTTTTCACGGGAATGTCATGAAGTCGTGCAATGCTTTTACATTCTTCAAACTCCGGAGCACATTGCACAATTTGTCCATTATACATTCCTTCTTTTACTGTCACAGGACCCCACATGGTAGTAACTTTCCTAAACTTTCTTTCTAACCGGTGTACGGTTAAAGGATAGTAGCGTATTCCTAGTGTGGTAGTTTCCTTAAAAAGAATTTCTTTCATTGTATTTATATGTTTCTCTGAACAAAGGAGTTGAAGTAATACGCCTGGTCTATTTTTTTTCATATATATCGGGGTATAGAAAACATCATTAGCGCCAGCCTCAAACAGCATGTCCATTACATAGCCAAGCCATTCTCCAGGAATATCATCGAGATTGACTTCCATTTTAACCATTTGATTATCAAGATGCTCATTACTGGGAGGAAGTTGAGAGACCATTAAATCATTTCCTTTCCTTTCGTAACGAAAAATAAATATAGAAAAAGGACGTTAGCTTAAAGTTTCCTTTTAGTCTTCTCCAATGACGACACGAAGCACATTGGGATGATTTTTAAAGGTCTTCGTTCCAGCACCATAACCAATGGATGTAACCTTCATGGATGGTATCGGGCAAAATTCTTCTGCCAAGACAGCCACAATTGCTGCTCCCGTTGGAGTGGTGAGCTCGAAGCGAATGTCAGATTGTTCAATTGGTACACCTTTTAAAATTTCAAGAGTGGCCGGTGCAGGTACAGGATAAATACCATGATCAATATGGATACGACCTGTTCCCACAGGAATGGGCGAGGATTTAATAACATCTATTTCTAATTGATGAATTAAGATAGCTGCACCGATAATGTCAATAATCGAATCAACTGCCCCAACTTCGTGAAAATGGACCTTCTCCAAGGGAATTCCATGGATATGTCCTTCCGCTTCACCAATTCTTTTAAAGATTTTTAATGCTGTATTTTTCACAGGCTCAACAAAACCTGCCCCCTCAATTAAAGCAACAATGTCTTTATAAGCCCGGTGTTCATGATCATGATGAGAATGCTGGCCATTTCCATGGCTATGATTATGGTGGTCATGATGATGCTCATCCTCGTGTGCATGGATGTGTTCGTGACTGTGTCCATGTTCGTGTTCATGGTCATGTACGTGACTGTGTTCATGTTCGTGTTCATGGTCATGACTGTGTTCGTGATCATGTTCGTGTTCGTGATCATGGGCATGGATGTGTTCGTGATCAAGTTCGTGATCGTGATCATGTGCATGGTGATGAGAATGAACATTCTTCAACATCACATCAAATTTAGTACTTGTAATCCCATTTTTCACTAACTTTGTCCATTTCAACATATATTCATCATCAATATGAAGTTTTTTTAATTCTTCTACTAAACGATTCGGATCTGCGCCCGCATCAATCAAAGCTCCAATGACCATATCTCCGCTGATACCTGAAAAACAATCAAAATAAAGTGTTCTCACTATTTCCCGGCCCCTTTTTGTGCAAGTTGATCAATTAATACGGCGTTATATCCCCCGCCAAACCCATTATCAATATTCACAACACTAATCCCTGATGCACATGAATTCAACATCGTTAATAAGGCAGATAATCCATTAAAATTTGCTCCATACCCCACACTCGTTGGCACAGCTATAACCGGATGTGAAACGAGTCCGCCAACTACACTTGGAAGTGCCCCTTCCATACCCGCAACAACAACAGAGACTGTGGCATTTTGAATTTCCTCAGCATGACTTAGCAAGCGATGAATTCCAGCAACACCTACATCATAGATACGATGTACTTTGCTGCCTAATACTTCGGCAGTAACCGCGGCTTCTTCGGCAACACGTAAGTCCGATGTACCTGCACAAATTACGGCAATATATCCTTGTGACTCTTCTTCAAACAATTTGTCCTCTTTCCAAAAAAGAATTTGTGCTACTTCTTTGTAAATAAATTCAGGGCAAGAACGTTGGACAATTTCTGCCTTTTCCTTGTTAATACGCGTGACGAGCACTTGGTTATTTCGAGCTCTTAACACTTGGATAATCGAAATAATTTGTTCAGTCGTTTTCCCTTCACCGTATACGACCTCTGGGAAGCCTTGACGTTTCTTACGATGATGGTCAACTTTAGCAAAACCCAAATTCTCAAATGTTGCTAGTTGCTCTTTTGCTTCTTTGACACTTAGGGTTCCTCTTTGAACCTGCTCTAAAATTTCTTCAAGCATTCATTTCCCCACCTATTTATATAAACTCAAAAATGTTTAGACATTCCACATGCCAGCTTTTCATATTTCTCATAAATAAGTCTATATTTTTCACTATTCTCTTTATTAGGAACGATTGCCTTACCCATTGGGATATTCCTTTTAATCTCTTCAAAGGAATGAACTTTATCAATGGCCACTAATGCTGTCCAGGCTGCTCCCCATGCTGCGCTGTGGTGGCTCTCCGGCACATAAATTTCCGCCTCGAATACATCTGCCATCATTTGCAGCCACAATGGAGATCTGGATAAACCACCATTAACATAAATCTTTTGATGTTTCCCTGCTAAACTCTCTAAAGTTTTGCCAATTTGAAAGAGGTTAAAAGTAATCCCCTCTAGAACCGCTCGAATAAAATGTTCTCTTTTATGCGTAACAGATAATCCAAAGAAATTCCCTTTTGCCCGTTGATTCCAAAGTGGTGCTCTTTCGCCATTTAGATAGGGGTGAAAGATGATTCCATCGGCACCAAGCGGCACCTTTTCTGCATCTGCAAGGAAATCAGCGAAGTCTCTAGGATCATTCAAAAGGTCTTTTAACCATTGTAGTGCATTCCCGCCATTATTGGTAGGACCTCCAATGATAGAAAAATCCTTTGTAAAAGAATAACAAAAGGTTTCTTGATTTTCGCTCATTTTAACTCCACTTGTGAATTGCCGAATGGCCCCGCTAGTCCCAACTGAAACCGCCACTTCACCAGGGAGAATCGCTCCAATTCCCAAGTTAGCCAATTGGCCATCCGCAGCACCGATGACAAAAGGAAGGTCAGAATCAATCCCCATTTCATCGGCTTTTAGAGGATTAATCCCTGTTAAAATCTCGGTTGGGGGGACAATTCTAGAAAGCTGATTTTCATGAATACCCGTTAGAGATAATAATGTTTGATTCCACGTATGTGTGTCAGGATTAAATAACCCTGTCGCAGATGCCATTGAATAATCTATAACCCTTTGATTATACCAGCAATGAAGTAAATACTCCTTAATTGACATAAAGTATTTCGCTTGAACGTAAGGTTCATATTTCGTTTCTTTCATCCATAATAACTTAACAAATGGCGTCATGGGATGAACCGGTGTACCTGTGTCTGAATACACCTCATTTCCCATTGTTTCTATCACTGATTCTGCTTGTAGATAACTTCTTCCATCCGCCCAAATTAAGGCTGGGGATATAGGAGTGCCATTATCATCCACACAAATAAGGGAATGCATGGCGGAAGAAAATCCAATTGAAATCAAATCATTTTTCTCAATCTTGGCTTTCTCTATTGCCTCATGTATTGCTTGTACAGCTGATTGCTCAATCTCAATAGGGTTTTGTTCGACCCATCCTTGCTTTGGATAATGGAATGTGTTCATTCTCTCAGCTTCGGCGACTAATTTACCTTGGAGGTCAAATACGCATGCTTTAACACTTGTTGTTCCGATATCAAGTCCCATTACAACTTCTCTTGACATGTTCTCCTCTTCCTTTTCATATAACAATAAGTAATATTATTATTTATTGCTATTTTTATAATCGTTATATTAAAAGGCTCTGGATTATTCCAAAGCCTTTTTATTAAAAGTACTTTCCTAAAGCACATTTGCAAAGAAGAAAGCTCTATGACAGCACCTTATTCATGCTTCCACTCTGATATCCAATTAAATCTAACGTGATATATTTGTACCCATATCCTTGTAGTGCTTTCACGATTGCGTCATGATTTTCAAGAATCTTCTTCATATTATTAGGTTCTACTTCGATCCTTGCAATCTCCTGATGTGTTCGCACCCGTACCTGATGGATAGCTAGTGACTTTAAATAAGCTTCGGCTTTTTCTACCTTCGTCAGCTTTTCTTTTGTAATATATTCCCCATAGGCAATTCTTGATGAAAGACACGCTAATGATGGTTTATCCCAAGTTGGCAAATCAAATTCTCTCGAGAGTTCTCTGATTTCTTGTTTAAACAGATTAGCTTCTAGGAGTGGACCGCGTATCCCCTTCTCTTTAGCGGCCTGCATACCTGGTCGAAATTCATTCATATCATCTGCTATGACACCATAAACCACATTTTGAAAGCCCTTTTCTTCCATGACTGGAATCAAATGATCAAATAAACTGCTTTTACAAAAATAGCATCGATTTCTATTGTTTTCCGCATATCCTGGAATAGCAAGTTCTGAGGTTTCAATCACTTGGTGCCTGACACCAATTTGATTTGCAAGAACTCTTGCCTCTTCTAGTTCACTAGAGGGGTAGCTTTCAGAGTCTGCAGTTACTGCGAGTACATGCTCAGCCCCTAAGGCATCCACAGCAGCCTTTAATAAAAAAGTACTGTCTACTCCTCCTGAAAATGCAACTACCACTGATTCCATATCTCGGAGAATAGACTTTAATTTTTTGTATTTCTCTGTTAGCATGGTCTGTTTCTCCCCCAATCCCATATCTAATTTAAGTCAGCCATTGTTAATTTATTTAATGGACTTTAGAATTATGTTCACCTTGGATTTATATTGTCATGCTGCCAAAGCCGCCATCTACTCGTATAAGCGTTCCTGTTACAAAACTCGACGCTTTTTCAGAAGCAAGCCAAACCGCAGCACCTTGTAACTCTTCCGCTTCACCAAAACGATTCATTGGAGTATGTCTCATGATTGATTCAATCCGCTCTTTATCTAAAATTTTTCGGTTTTGTTCCGCAGGGAAAAATCCTGGAATAATTGCATTGACACGAATCCCATTTGGTGCAAATTCACGTGCTAAAAATTGTGTAACGCTGTTAAGGCCAGCTTTTGATACGGAATACGTGAAAACTCTTGATAATGGGGTTGTTGAAGAAACAGAAGAGATATTAATAATACTTCCTTTTCTTTCCTGCTCAATCATTTTCTTTGCAAAAATCTGACAGGTTAACACAATACCTTTTAAATTTATATCCATAATTTTGTCCCATTCGTCCATACCAAGTTCAAAGAAGGGTGTAGCACTATTTGTACCCGGGGCGTTTAATAGAATGTCCCATCCGCCGGACCATTGTTCAATTTCATTCGCAACGTTTTCTAAGGAATCTTTTGAACTAACATCTGCAGAAAATGCCTTGGCTTCCCCGCCACTCTCATTAATTTCCTTGGCAACTTCTTCTGCTTTTTCAAGATTACGTCCAACAATTGCAACTTTGGCGCCGTGGGAAGCCAAGCCTTTTGCCATTGCTGACCCCAAAACACCATTTCCACCAATTGCAACTGCAACTTTGCCACTTAAATCAAATAATTGTGCCATGATTACTCTCTCCCTTTTTCTATTAAAATAAATTTCCACTTTCATTGAAAGGAATGTCATAAAGATCAGAACATTGTTCCATATTAGGATGCTGCCTCACGTAATCTAGTAAAGGCTCCGATACTTCAATTTCACTTAATACTAATGTATTTTTTATGCGTACTAATTTAACGTTCGTAAAATCTAGAATGTTACATGTTTTAATTGCTGCTTGGAATGCTTGTTTATCATTTGGTAAGGTCGTAGCAATTTTAGTTGGTGCAACAACGGTTGAAGTTAAACCATTCGCATAGGTTCCTTCTTTATCCATCTTATCTACAAGCCGTTGCGTCGTAAAGTCTGCCGTTCCTACCCCATTTGCATTTCCCTCGGATTGATGGGTTACATCGAGGACCACCATTTTGTTAACATCCGGTCCACCAGAAGCATATGGAGTTGGATAACGTCCGGTAATATTAGGATCCATTCCATCTCCACTAATGTTTTTGCCAATTTCATCAATGACAAGGACATCCAATTGATCAAAGAAAAGCTTTGGCAATAACTCTTTTGCTTGCTTTTGAAGTTCAGGTTCTTTATTTATAATCTCTTCTGGCGTAAGTACTTGAATAATAGCTACTTTATCAAATGCATTTTCAACGGATGCAACCCCAAACAGGAAGGGGGTCTTTTCCATGATGATCTTCGCCATGGCAGGAACATTTTCTGCCATATACTTAAATCCCATTTGATGGCAAGCTTCTGCCCCTTTTTGCTTTCCTAACCCAATACTGATCATCTTCATCATTCCACTTTCAACAGGACCACGAAAAGCTGTGTGTGGTTTGATACGGTTAATGACCACAATTCCATCTGCTTCTGAAGCAAATTTATCCACATAAATAGGCAATCCATTCGGCAGCTCACTAATTTTTACTACTTCCATTGAAGAGCGAATCTCACAGCCGACACTTTCTTCGGTTACCCCAAGATGTGCTAAAACTTCGCGCTGTCCCTCCGCTGTCGCGCCCCCGTGGCTCCCCATACTTGGCACTATGAAAGGTTTGGCCCCCAAATCTTTTAAAAATCTTACTGTTACTTCGGTCATTTCAACGAGGCGATCGAGCCCCCGGCTGCCAACAGCAATGGCAATTTCCATCCCAGGCTTAACCTTTTCCTGAATTTCTACTCGTTGTAATTGTGCCATCAGGGTTGAACCAAGGTCATCAATTTTTTTGTTATCAAAGTTCACTTTGACCTTTGCCATTTTAGGAACTGGAATATCTTTTAATAATTCTTGCAGGATACCCATAGTTGCTTCACTCCTTTTTTATACCTATTAAGTTTTCCTCTTTCGATCCTATTCCATGTACTTATGAAATTTTATAAATGATAATCCCTTTGTAATCCCTTACAAATTAAATAAAAAAAGGTATTTTTTATTTAATTTGTTTACCAAACAAACTAATTATCTGTATAATAACATTATGAACAATTTACGTCAATAAATATGAGAGTTTTTCCTTTTAAAAAACTAAGGAGGTTCTTTATGCTCACAGGAGATGCAGCATTTATAAAAAATATGAACAGATCGTTAATCTTAAGTAAAATTGTTGAGCATAAAATGATATCTAGAGCAGAGTTAGCAAAAATGACGGGATTAAATAAAGCTACAATCTCAGTACAGGTATCAGATTTGTTAGAAAAGAAATTAATTATTGAAACACAACAGGAACACAAAAGTTTAGGGAGAAGGCCAGTCATGCTCTCTGTTAACCGTGATGCAGGTTTTGTCCTCGGAATCGATTTGGATAAAAATTCAATTACATTTACCATATCAGATTTAATCGGTACTTCCGTTCAGACCGAAATAATTGAACTAGAAGTATCAGCTTATGATGTCATTCTGGATTTATTAATTGAACAAATTAAAAGTTATAAACAAAGGTTCACTCCTACTTATTACGGTGTTGTTGGAATTGCGATTGGAATCCATGGAATTGTAAATAAAAATGAAATGGTTGATTATGTCCCTCAACATGGCTGGCAAAACAAAAACTTAAAAAAAGACTTAGAGAATGAAATTGGAGTCAAAGTTTACATCGAAAATAATGCCAACTTATGCTCGATTGCGGAAAAAGTGTACAAACACCATCAAAGTAGCAACTTATTATCGGTTAGTTTGTATTCTGGAATTGGAATTGGATTCATTATCAATGGTGTATTATTCAAAGGATACCACGGCTATGCAGGTGAGATTGGCCACATGATTGTCGTTCCAAATGGCCTGCCCTGCAGTTGCGGAAATTTAGGATGCTGGGAGCAATACGCCTCTGAAATGAGCCTATTTATCAAATTGGCTGAGAAACAAAAAGATTTGGCTTTCAACTTTGAGGATATCCAGCATCGGATTAAAGAACATGATTCTGCTTTCAATGAAGAGTTAGATCAATTTCTTTATTTTCTTTCGATTGGGTTAAATAATTTAATTAACCTTTATAATCCTGAAATCCTAGTGGTCAATAGTGAAGCACTTCGTTTATTTCCAGATACCGCCAATAAACTCAAAACCCATCTTTCTTCCTCAATTAGCCATTTTTCTGAATTGTATATCTCTGAATTTGGCAAAAAGGCATGTATTATGGGAGCCTGTGCTTTAGCCCTTCAAAACTTTTTAGGAGTTTCAGAGCTATGTTTAACTTTGAGCGAAGAAAGCTTTCCCCATAAATAGAAGAAGCAAAAAGTAACCATAATCTGAACCAATCAGAACCAATTCACGAAAATAAAATGTGAATTGGTTTTTTTTGTTAAATAAAAGAAAGGTGCCTGACACCATTCTAGTGCCTGACACCCATTTTATTTAAAACCATTCAGTAAATCCTAATTTTCTCAAATGTTTTGCTGAAATTTCTAAACAGTCGAATGGATCGCGGCCATATGTATCATCTTGTTCCACCAAGAAATATTGTGCGCCACTCTCTAGACCTGCTTCAGTAATTGCCTTGATATCAAGGTTACCTTCCCCAAGTTCCGCAAATTCAATCGTATTCGTAAAGATATGCATGAATTTCGCCATATCTTTAAAGTCTACTTCACTTAAATCCATTTGTCCGATTCGGTAATCTTTGAGGTGAATTAAAGAAATGCGGCCAGCGTATTGTTTAACAAACTCAACAGGGTTTACGCCTGCTCTTTGAATCCAGTGAACATCTAACTCAAAACCTAGTTTAGTTGTGTTGTTTTTAATGATATCCAATAAATATTCACCATCATATTTTTGGAATTCAAGATGATGTGTATGATAATACAATTCAATTCCATGTTCAGCTAATCTATGGGCCATCGCTTCTGCTTTTTCAATAAAATCCATGATTCTATCTTTGTGACCCATACAAGTTAACGGCAGCATTCCGATTCGTAAAAAATTACAATCGAGCGTCTTACAATCATTTACGATTTTTTCAAAATCACTAGTTAATGTCTCACCAGGCGCTCCAGGAAGCATGGGCTCTAGTGCAGCTGAAAGAGCTGCTATTTTGATATCAAAGTCGATACTAGCTCTCCTTAATTCCGCGACATTCTCAGCTGTCATCGGGATCTGTGATACCTCTACAGCGTGATAGCCAAGTTCACTTACTTTTTTCATTGTTTCATAGGCACCAAGTTCTTCGACTTTGCCTTTAAGCATCATCATTTGCACGCCGATTTTACCCTTTTTCATGGTTACCCCTCCATCTTAATACTTTGTTTTGTCTCTGAAGATAGTCGAATGGCATCAATCATTTGAATAGATACAAGCGCATCCTTTGCATGAACTAATCATGAGTGCCCAGCAAAATACAGTTATAGAATTGATTGATTGTTTTCGCATGGCTGGCACCATAATAGAATTTCGAGCCAGGCAGCTTAGCATCTTCTATCAATTCTTCCTTATTTCCCTCTTCATTTATCCTTGTGAGAATGCTGTCTTTAATGATGAATTTACCCTTTTCAAGATATACTTCTAGCTCTACACTGGAGTTCTCTGGATTGGCATTGGTTGAAAAAAATAATCCTCTTGCACCGTTTTCGAAGAGTATATGTGCAGAAGCTGTATCTTCCACTTCAATCCCATAATCCAATAATTGGTCCACAGAACCTCTTATTGATTCTATTTTTCCGCCGACTAGCTGGATTAAATCCAGTGTATGAAGGGATTGATTGATCATGGAACCGCCCCCGGCATACGCCATTTTTCCACGCCATGGTTTCACATCATAATAAGCTTTTGGTCTATACCAAGCTACCAGCCCTTTAACTCCTGTGACTTTGCCATATTTGCCGCCTTTGACAATCTCCATAAGCATTTCAAACGACTCATTATAACGGTTTTGTAAACAGACTCCGATTTTAACTTCACTATGGACTTCCTCTAGTTTTACCAGTGCCCTTCCTTCCTCAGTGTTCAAGCCCAACGGCTTTTCTTGAAAAACATGAACTCCCGCATCTACACAATCTCTTGTTACAGGATAATGTAGATAGTGAGGAAGACAATTATGGACAACATCAAGGTTTTCTATTTCAAGCATCTCGTTATAATCGGTATAAAAATTTACCCCTGGTACGGTATCTTTTAATGATTCATTAATATCACAAACTGCCACCAACTCGGCATTTGGGTTAGCTTGTATAGCTGGAATATGAATTTTAGAAATATCTCCAAGTCCAATTACCGCTACTTTTAGCATTTGCTCCTCCCCTTTATTGAAACGAACTCGGGAGCGTATTTTGCACACGAGTTCGTTTCAAATGTTCGATTACTTTCTAACCGGGTATTTACCTTCTTCAGCAATCCGTTTATTTAATTCTTCTAGGAATAAATCTTCATCAAATGGTACTTCTATTTCCTTGCCTAACCAGCTTGACAGGTGCATCGCATTTGCAAGTCTAACACCATTAATTCCATCGCTGCCAGGAGCTAATAATGGGGTACCTTCTACAATTGCAGAAGCAAAGTCTTCTAAGACAGCAATGTGCTGTTCGCCCCAAACATTACCAAAATCAAGTACTTCCTCAGTGAAAATGTCACCTGCACCGCCGCCCATAAACAGCTTCATAACATCTGACATATCCATGGAATTGCTCATTTCATTCTCAGATTGTTTCAGGCGCTTAATGGTTACTTTCTTACTATCGTCTACCACGATTTTTCCTTTATCTCCTAGGATTTCTAAACGGTCAGTTCCCATTACATCGTGTGTACGAGTTACGAATACACCAGTAGCACCATTACCATAATCAAATACTGCAGTCACATCGTCCTCAACCACAATATCTCTTTGATAGCCATAATTTACTTTTGCATAAACCTTTTTCGGCATGCCGCAAATCCATTGTAGCAAGTCAATTTGGTGTGGTGCTTGGTTTACAAGGACACCACCGCCTTCTCCACCCCAAGTTGCTCTCCATTCACTTTGATTGTAGTACCCTTGAGGTCTCCACCAGGTAGTAATAATCCAGTTGGTATTGCGGATGCTGCCAATCTCACCATTATCAATAAGTTCTTTTACTTTTTTATAAAGTGGATTTGTACGCTGGTTAAAGAAGATGGCAAACTTAAGTTCAGGCTTGGAGGCTGCAAATTCGTTTAACTCTTTCACTTGTTTTGTATAAACACCAGCTGGTTTTTCCACTAATGCATGAATGTTTCTTTTTAGTGATTCAATTCCCATTTCAGGATGTAGATAATGTGGAACAGTTGTAACGACTGCATCAACATCACCACTTTCAAGCATATCGATATAATTATCGTAGAAAGGAACACCAGGATACCTCTCTTCCGCTACTTGTTTTTTAGCAGGATCATTATCACAAATCGCACCAATCACCATGTTTTTAACTTTTCCTTCAGAAATGAAATTTGCGTACATACCACCTTCTGCACCTAATCCAATAATCCCTAATCTTACATCTGCCATAATTAAATTCCCTCGCTTTCGATTTTTTTAAGAATGTCTAGAAGTGCTTCATATTGAAGCTTGTAGCCGCCTGCACCATCCAGCCCTTTGTTGTCCTTAATAACCTCCGCCGCATCCTCAAGCTCTAGATCTTTTAAGGAGTCAAAGAGAACTAGATGTGGTTCTAGTGTTAGAAAGCCTTTGTAACCATTGTTTATTACTTGGGATAGAATCTCAGGAATCTTACCTTCACCCGTGCCACATACTACGTTTTCATGATCGGTTGTAACTGCATCTTTAATATGGATATAAACTATTTCATCCTTTAATAAATTGAAACACTCCTGTGTGTCCTCACCACACTGAACAAAGTTAGCAAAGTCAAAAATCCCCTTAAAGTGTGCTGAACCAACTTCTTTTAAAATCTCACAACATCTTTTCGCAATATCTCCATAGATGTCCTTTTCATTTTCATGTAATAAAATAACATTGTGCTTTTCCGCAATCGCCGAAAACTCTTTTAGTTTCCTAATCACTTCTTCTTTATATTGGTCGGGGACTTCACCTTTTGGAATATAAAAACTGAATATACGAATGTATTTACAATCTAATAAAATAGCAATTTGGCAAAGCGTGTCCAACATTAGCTTTTGCTTTGCAAATCCTTCTTCATCATTGATGAAGACTTTACCAATTGGTGAGCCGATAGAAGAAACACCGATTCCAGCTTTTTGAAGCCTTGGTTGAACATTTTCTTTAACTTCATCGACAGTAAAGTCACCTATATTTTTTCCATCAATACCACGCAATGAAATGTAACGCATACCTAACTTCGCTACAACTTCTATTTGAATATCAAAATCAGACGAAATTTCATCCGAAAAACCTGAAATCAATAAATCATTATTCACGTCAGACTGTTCCTCCTTATTTCTATAGGTTGTTAACAGACCTTTTGCTATCATCTACAAATCAGGATTTGATGATTTATGCTCTAATCATAAATGAAAACGTTTTTCTATTCTCGTAAAATTTTGCGAATAATAGTAAAATGTTTATAATAAATAAGAAAATTAAAGACAATCAGGAAGTGTTAGCATGTCCTATCGAGAACATGAAAGATTATGCAAATTTGCGTTCAGTTTTTCCCATATTGATACCATTTTTATCGATCTCAAATCACAGATAATAAGTGAATTCGGCCACAATCAAGTACCTGAACCTTTAAAAGAGTACTTTGGAAATTTTCATAGTTTATTGAATCTACACGATTTAGCGTCTGAACCAGATGTTCTATTCCATTCTAGTTCATACAAGATTAATTTTATCTCTGCAAAACTGTATAGACAGGAGGTTTACATAGGGAGTATTGTGGTGGGACCTTTTTTGTTTGAGGAACCTACTTCTCTAATGATTCATGACATACTCTTTACTAACAAATTCTCTATTTCACTTAGCCATATAATGGAACAATTTTATTTATCTCTTCCGTTAATTAGTACATACAAAGCACAAACCATCGCCGAATTTCTTGCTTATCTTTCCTCAAATTTTAACCGGAATGATTCTACCACCCGAAGGATAACGATCGGTAAAATTAATTATTCGCTGCACTCTGAATACCCTATGATTTCCGATGCCGTAAAAATAAACGCTAGGCCATCTATTGCTACTATCGAAGAAAGATATCGTACTCAAAATGATCTCATGTCAGCTGTAGAAAGTGGAAATCGAGCAAAGTTAGATAAAGTATTAAACGAAGGTATGTTTCTCTTTGAGAAAATCCCAGATCGCATTCCGAATGACCCTTTACGATCCAGAAAGAATTTAGCTTTCGTAAACAATACAGTGTTAAGAATCTCAGCTGAAAGAGGCGGTCTTCATCCTGTATATATCGACAGCATTTCAGAAAAATTTGCTATCCAAATTGAAAAGACGTCTTCCATTCAGCAGCTCTCGGACCTTCAAATGCAAATGTACTATGAATATTGTGATGCTGTAAAAAAGCTCTCCTTAAAAAATTTCAATCGTTTAATTCGAAAAGCAATTGAGTATATTCGTTTAAATTTAGATCAAGATTTAAGACTGGATACCATATCCGATGCCATTCAATCTAATAGTTTCGAACTCTCTAGACAGTTTAAAAAAGAGACGGGTAAATCGATAACAGAGTACATCAATAAACTCAGGATTAATGAAGCCATAAAAATTATGGAGAATGAAAGTCTGTCCATCACAGACATTGCTTTATTAGTAGGCTTTAACGACGTCAACTACTTTACAAAGGTATTTAAAAAGATCAATGGAATCACTCCTTCTGAATTCCGAAAAGGATTGAATGGTGTCAGGCACTAAGAAAAGTGGAAGTGCTATGTAAAAAAAAAGGGCTGCCCCAAGAGTGATTTATCACTTTTGAGACAGCCCTTTTGGCCATATATTCATTTCGGTAACTAGTTGTTATTATTCCATCCAGTTTGTATGGAAAATACCTTCTTTATCAATACGTTGGTACGTATGTGCACCAAAATAGTCACGTTGTGCTTGTAATAGATTTGCTGGAAGTGTTTCTGTACGATAGCTGTCATAATAAGCAATTGCACTTGCAAAGGATGGGACAGGGATTCCACGTTCGATCGCCACAGCAAGAACTTGACGTAATGGCTGCTGATAGTTCTCAACGATTTCTTTAAAATAAGGATCTAGTAATAGGTTTCTTAATTCAGGATCACGATCATAGGCATCTTTGATTTTTTGTAAGAATTGCGCACGAATGATACAGCCGCCGCGGAAAATCATTGCGATATCTCCGTAACGAAGATTCCAATCGTATTCTTCTGATGCAGCACGCATTTGTGCAAAACCTTGTGCATAAGAAACAATTTTACTCATATATAACGCCTTACGAACTGCTTCGATTAATTCTTCTTTATTGCCTTCAAAAGCCTTAACTTCTGGTCCATTAAGAACCTGACTTGCCTTAACACGCTCATCCTTCATTGCAGAAATAAAGCGGGCAAATACAGATTCAGTGATAATTGGAAGTGGAACACCTAAGTCTAAAGCATTTTGGCTTGTCCATTTACCAGTGCCCTTTTGACCAGCTGTATCGAGGATTAAATCTACCATTGGTTTACCAGTTTCTTCATCCACTTTTGTAAAGATATCAGCCGTAATTTCAATCAAGTAGCTGTCTAATTCGCCTTTATTCCATTCAGCAAAGACCTCATGAAGCTCTTTTGCATCTAAACCAAGGACATTTTTCAAAATAAAATAAGCTTCACAGATTAACTGCATATCTCCATACTCAATTCCGTTATGAACCATTTTCACATAGTGACCCGCACCATTCGGACCAATATACGTACAGCAAGGATCGCCCTCTACTTTTGCAGAAATGGCTTCTAAGATAGGTTTAACAAGGTTATAAGCTTCTTCTTTACCGCCTGGCATGATAGAAGGACCTTTTAATGCGCCTTCTTCTCCACCTGAAACGCCAGTTCCGATGAAATGGAATCCTGCTGTCTCTAGTTCCTTATTACGTCTGATCGTATCTTGGAAGAATGTATTCCCACCATCAATTAGGATATCGCCTTCTTCAAGATATGGCTTCAAGGAGTCAATTGTCGCATCTGTTGCAGTACCTGCTTTAACCATTAATAAAATTTTGCGAGGCTTTTCTAAAGAATTAACGAATTCTTCAACGGTACGAGCACCTACAAAGTTTTTTCCTTCTGCCTCATTCTTTAAGAATTCTTCTGTTTTTTCATAAGAACGATTAAAAACAGCGACAGAATTACCGCGGCTTTCGATATTTAGGGCAAGGTTTTTACCCATAACGGCTAAACCAATTACACCAATTTGTTGTTTAGACATACAATCCCTCTTTCTTATTTAATAATCCTATTTAGATAAACATATTTCTGATAATAATACAAACAAAAAGTGCTTTTTGACTAAATATTCTTTATAATACACATCAATAGTTTTTCCAACCATGTTAAATAAATGTGGTCAATGTGAAGCCTTATTTAGCGTTCTAAAAAATATCTTTCAGCATTATTAAAGCAGATATTCTTTACCATTTGCTCCATATGCTTCATGTCATTTGGTACCGACCCTTTTTCCACCCAATCGCCAAGGATATTACACAGAATTCGGCGAAAGTAATCATGACGAGCATAAGATAAGAAGCTGCGCGAGTCTGTTAGCATACCGATAAAATGGCTGAGTAATCCAACATTTGCATAATCCTTCATTTGTCTCTCCATACCATCGATATGATCAACAAACCACCATCCTGAACCTAATTGAACCTTACCAGGAACACCTTCTTCATAGAAGTTTCCCATCATGCCAGCTAATGTTACGTTATCTTTTTGGTTCAAGTTAAATAATACTGTTCTTGGCAGTGCGTTTTCTTGATCTAAGGAATCAAGGAATCTCGACAAGCCTTCAGTCATATTAGCTTCTCCAACTGAATCAAATCCCACATCAGTCCCAAGCAATTCTTTCATTCTGGTGTTATTGTTTCGCAGCGCTCCCATGTGAAGCTGCATAACCCACTGCTTTTCAGCATACATTTTTCCAAGTTCTTTTAATAGGAAAATCCGATAGGCGATCAATTCCTCATCTGTAAGCTGTTCACCGCTTATACGTTTATTGAAGATCGCTTCTACTTTTTGTTTGCTTGCATCTACATATTCCATCTTTTGGATGTCATGATCAGACGCACGGCCTCCATTTTCATGAAAATACTCGACTCTCTGTTTTAAAGCTGATAAAAGGCCATCTAAGGAATCTATTTTTATGCCGGAAACATCCGCCAATTTTTGAATCCAGCTTGCAAAAGTTGGGCGTTCAATAAACATCGCACCATCTGGTCGAAATGTTGGTGCAATCGTCGTTTCAAAGGTGTCATCATTTTTTAATAATTGATGGTATTCTAGTGTGGAGATTGGATCATCGGTCGTTCCGATAAACTTTACATTTGACCTCTCAATTAAAGCCCTCGCACTGAATTCTGATGACTGTAATTTTTCATTACATTCATCCCAAATTTCACGAGCTGTTTCTGGGCTTAATACTTTATTAATTCCGAAAAACATTTTTAATTCCAAGTGTGTCCAATGATAAACAGGATTTCCAAGTAAATGAGGAACAGTCTCTGCCCACTTTTCAAATTTTTCCCAATCACTAGCTTCACCTGTAATATAGCGTTCACCAACACCATTCATGCGCATCGTTCTCCACTTGTAATGGTCTCCACCAAGCCAAATTTGGGTAATATTTTCATATGACTTGTTTTCCCAAACTTCTTTCGGATCCAGGTGACAATGGAAATCAAAAATTGGTGAAGTTGCTGCGGCATTTTCATACAACTTTACTGCAGCTTCGGAATTTAGCAAAAAGTGTTGATCCATAAATTTTTTCATCTAATCCATCTCCTTATAATACAATTCATACGTAGAAACGCTTGCTGTAACCCCTTACAGTAATCTATAAATATTAACTAACAGATAATTCTATTTTAATTTGTTTATTAAACAAATTAATTACATACATAATTTATCATGTTTAATATGTTTAGTCAATTAACTATTTAGGAATAAATAGAATATAAACGTCCAATTAATTAAAGAACTGATATAATAAGAATATACACAAAGTAATGCTCGAAATGGAGGATATTAATGGTTACCGGTGATGCGGCATATATAAAGAAAATTAATCGCTCTTTAATCATTAGAGAAATTGTGAAAGAAGGCATGATTTCAAGAGCAGATCTATCCAAAGCCACTAATTTGACAAGAGCAACGATCTCAGCGCAAGTTGCTGACTTATTAGAAGAAGGGCTAATTATAGAAACACACCTAGAGCATTATTCGGTTGGAAGAAAACCAATTATGCTCTCATTAAATGGAGATGCCGGCTATGCACTTGGTATTGACCTTGATTATGGTCAAATATCATTTACAATATCAGACCTTCTGGGTTGTCCCGTTTCTTCAAGTATTATCCAATTAAATACTACAAAATATGAGGAGATTCTCCCCATTCTAATTCAACAAATCAAAAGGATCAAATCAAATTACACTTCCAGCCGCTATGGTATTGTCGGAATTGTTGTCGCCATACATGGTCTGGTTACAAAAGACGAAGAAATCCACTATGTTCCACGTTTTGATTTGCATGAAGTTAATCTTAAGAGTGATTTAGAGAGAGAAATTAATATTGCAATTTACATTGAAAATAATGCAAATCTAAGTTCTTTCGCCGAAAGGGTCTATGTGCACCATGAAACAGACAACCTGTTATGTGCCACCCTCTATTCGGGGATCGGCCTAGGCATGATGATGAAAAATGACTTTTTCCGTGGCCATGATGGATTTGCTGGTGAAATAGGTCATATGATTGTAGTACCAGAGGGGAAACCTTGCAATTGTGGAAATAAGGGCTGTTGGGAAAAATATGCTTCTGAATCGAGTATTTTTGAGTATTTATCTGAAAAACGACAGATTAAAGATCTGACTTACGAACATATTCAAAAATGGCTTAATGAAGGCGACGAAGAAGTACACCAATTGATGGAAGATTTCCTTTTTTATCTGTCTATTGGATTGAATAATATGATTAACATGTATAACCCAGACGTGCTCGTACTTGATAGTGAATTGTTGCGAATTTATCCCGACTCGCTCCATAAAATTAGCAAAAATCTAAATTCCTCAATTAGTCATTATCGTGAATTAATGATTTCTACTATCGGAAAAAAATCTTGTGTTCTTGGAGCATGTGCACTTGCTATCAAACAATTTCTAGATGTCCCAATGCTAAATTTGCCCTATGATCTAAAAGACAATGAAATTGAAAACGCGCTCTCAATTTAACTTTACAGTGAAAAATCCCCTTCTAGCAATTGCTAAAAGGGGATTTTTATTTGTAATTATTACGCGCTTTTTAAACCATTATTAGCTTTTTGTTTATTTTTAAGTTCATTAACAATCTTTTTATATAAGTCTTCTGTTAAATTATACAGAACAATTAAGATAATCGCTGCAATTAAGTTTAGTCCAGCTGGAACAAGAAACATTAACCCTTTTATACCAATGAGTGTGCTTGCAGTTTGCTCTGCATTTGGAACGTAACCAATTAACCCAAGTGCTACACCAGGAATAAATCCAGCAAGTGCCTGCGCTAGTTTACGGAAGAAACTGTAACTGGAATATACAATCCCTTCTGTCCTTTGTCCTGTTTTCCATTCGTGATAGTCCACTGCATCTGCAACCATTACCCATGGTAAACCAAGTGCAAAGCTAAGACCCAAACTTCCAATTGTAAGCAATATTAGGAAAGTCGGTATGTTTGCCGGTAACAGAAAGTTTGCAACATCCGCAGCAATTCCAATTAAAAGACCGATTATGAATGTTTTCTTTTTTCCTAATCTTTTAACAAGTGCTGGAATAAAAAATGAGCCAATGACAGCGATTCCAATACTAGTAAAAGAAAGCAAAGACATAAGACCGGGATTATTTAAATTATACTGTAAGTAATATAACTGAACTGCCGTGCGCAGGTTACTTCCGGCAACCATAAACAAGCAAACGAAACAAAGGGCAATTAACGGTCTGTTACTAAGTAATAGTTTGAATAGTTTTGACATCGGAACCTTTTCTTTTTCTTTTTGAGGCTCTCTAATAATATTTTCAGTTGTGTTTCGGTAGCAAATATAATGGAAGATTACCCCTACTAACGCCATCGAAGCGATTCCTACCATATATCCTAATCTTTCATTTGGAAAATATAGAACAATTGGGATTACGACCATACCCGAAATAAGCAGTGCAAATTGGCTGCCAATTGCTCGAAAGGAGCCAAGTGAGGCACGATCCACAGAATCTTGGGTCATGGATGCTGCAAGTGATCCGTAAGGGATATTGACAATAGAATAGGACAACCCAAAGGCCATATAAGTAATAAAAGCAAAGGCTATTTTTCCAGTGTCTGAAAACTCGGGTGCCATAAAAGAAATAACAGTCATAATGGCAAGCGGAATCGATCCAAATAAGATGAAGGGACGGAACTTACCTCTCTTACCTACTTTTCGCTTATCTACGAATGCACCAACGGCAGAATCCGCAAATGCATCAAAAATCTTCGATATTAAAAATACTAGCCCGCCCCAATAAGCAGAAATTCCTAAAACATCGGTATAAAATTTTAGCAAATAAATTTGCCCCATATCAAACATAAATCCATTACCAACATCACCTAAACCATATGAAAATTTTTCTTTTAAGGTAAGTTTCTTTGAGACACTATTCTCCATTGCTTTCACTCTTCCCTTCCTATTTACTTAAAAGCGTTTACTTGGAACCCTTTTCAAAACTACCAAGAATGTATAGATGATATTTTGAGGTTTCAAAGCGTGTTAATTTAATTTAATTTGTTTAATAAACTAATTAATTGTCTGCACCGTTAGAATAACACCATCGACAAATTCCGTCAATACTAATTTGTAAGCGGATATATCATGAAAGGCACTAATGCGCTGGAGCTAGACAGTAATCTATGTTCAAAAACTTATACATTCTTATCATTACAAAAAAAAAGAAGATAGCTAAGCAGATCTTAGCTATCTTCTCTCGTATGCAATAGGAATCAATGTTTTCCTTTTCTTTTTTCAGCTAAATCCGCCGCAAGTTGTGCCGTACGCTTTTTGTTTAATGGATAACAGAATACTATGATTAGGAACACAAGACCAATTCCAATTGCTGGTACTAGAGTTCCAATTGTATGAATTCCTTGAAGCGTATCAGCTGTTTGTGCTTTAAGATTTGAATTATAACCGACTGCTGCGATTGCTGCCCCACCAACACCGCCAGCAACTGCTTGACCAACTTTACGTGCCATAGAATAGATCGAGTAAACGGTTCCATCTTCACGTAGGCCAGTTAAATACTCATGATAATCAATAACGTCAGTAACGAAAGCCCAAATGACAAGGTTGAAAAGGCCATAACCTAACATTCCAACCGTTAAAATTCCAATAAATTGTGTTGCTGTTAAGTTAGGAAGGAAATATAGAGCAACATATACAAGAGCAGCAAGTAATAAACCACCAGAAGCCACTTCTTTTTTGCCAAATTTCGCAACTAATGGTTTAACAAAGGGCATACCTACAAATACTGCAATAGATTGAAAAAGACCAACCATACTTAATGCTTTTGCATTTCCAAAGTAGTCCTTAAATAAATACACGTTTACTGCACCAATTAACATAAAGATAACCAGGAACAATAATGAAGCAATAAGGAACCAAATTAATGGTCTGTTTTTAACAAGACCTTTCATTGTTTGTCCAAAGTTCATCTGTGGTTTATTTGTTTCATCCATTACAATTCGTTCAACAGATAATTTATAACAAGCCATGTAACAAGCTAGTGCAAGTCCACCAAAAAGTAATGCAGCTAATAAGAAGCGATTAGCATCTGGTCGGTTGTTAACAAATAAAATCATTGGTCCAACCACGTTAATAATTAAACCAGCCAAATTTCCACCTAATGTTCTCCAGCTAGATAGTGCAGTACGTTCAACAGGATCGCCTGTGATAACTGACGCCATCGATCCGTAAGGGATATTAACTGTACTATATAGTGTTCCCCAAATAATATATGTTACGTAAGCATAAGCAAGATAAAATCCATCTGACATTCCTGGAATATGTACAAACATCAAAACACCAGAAATAACAAGCGGGAAAGACATTCTAAAAATCCAAGGCTTGAATTTGCCGTTTTTCCCTGCTTTTCTTGTATCTATAAAACGGCCCCATGAAACGTCGGCTACTGCATCCCACAAACGGGCAAGAAAGAATAATCCACCGACTGCAGCAGGATTAATATGAAAGACATCTGTATAGAAAACCATTAAGAATGCTGCAACTAGAATAAAGAAGAAATCATTCCCCCAGTCACCAAACATATATCCAATTTTGTCTTTCATTCCAAACTTTCTGATTCCATTTTCAGATACTGTTTCTACAGCGGATTTTTTAGCTACTTGACTCATTTCTACCCCTCCATTTACTTCCTTTATTTTTTGTAATTTACCCCAAACCTTAAAACCGTTTAAATCTCTTGAGTCTTCAATATCTTGAAACCCTTTTCAAAATCCTTTAAAAAATAAAAAATAGCGCTGTTAATATTTTCTATTAATTAGTTTAGTGAACTAATTAATTAGTATAGATGTATATTATCATCGAGGATAAAATCAGTCAATAGATTTTGTAAGCGTTTAAATAAATAATTTTTCAAATTATTAGACTCCTCATAATTAGAATTACCTCCTACAAACCCGAATAATTAATAGCTTGACACGTAATGTTCATTAACGTCACCTAATGTTCAATATTGAACAATGATTTTTTTTTTATAATAAATTTAGTGAAAAATATGTTAGTTAGGTTGTGTATAATATGGAAAAATTACTTTATATCGCTGCGAATCCGAAGGGACTAGAGAAATCAAAAGGGCTAAAAATTGGGGAGGCTTTTCTTGAGTCCTTTCACCAAGTTCGGCCAGAGGTAGAAATCAAGAGAGTTGATCTATTTTCATTAGATTTCCCGCAAATGGATGCAGATTTGGTATCTGCAAGAGGAAAACTAGCTGGTTACGGGTATTCCTTAGAACAACTATCAGACATAGAAAGAGAAAAAATACTACTAATGCATAATCTCGCTAATGAATTTATTAGTTTTGATTACTTTGTTTTTGTCTCCCCTATGTGGAATTTAAGCTCACCCGCCATATTAAAAGCATATATCGATAATCTATTTATTGCAGGAAAAACGTTTGCCCATACAGTTAACGGACCAAAAGGGCTCTTAATGAATAAAAAAGCGATTCATCTCCAAACAAGAGGCGGCCAGTACACGGGGACTCCATTGGAAGCATTGGAGTCCGGTGATCGGTATTTAAAAATCGCACTGCGATTCTTAGGGATTGAGGTTGCTGATTCAGTTATTACAGAAGGTTTTGATATTAATCCACTAAAGGTACCCGAGATTCTTGAACAAGGACAAGAAAACGCCAGACTTGCAGCTAAAGATTTCGCAACTAAACTTGTTACCGTTTGAGATACAAGATAACTTTGGCTTCCCTTTAAAGGGAGGCCTCTATTATTATGTCTGCTCAATTAAGTTTGGAAGGATTGTAACAAACAAGCCTTCCATTTTCACCTTAGAAACACTATTTTATTTTTTCTAAATTATGCAAATATTGTTGTATAATGTGGAAAATACATGTAAAATTTCCCTAACAGCCTTATTTTGGATGGTGACGTTAATGGACATAACGAAACATCTTTTTTTAAACCTCTCAATTTTTATCATATTATTATTTCTCTGTTTAATTTTTTTCGATAATAAAAAAAAATTTACCCTTTCTAAATCCTCACTAATTATCATTTGTATTGCCATGCTTTGGCTGTGTATTCAATTCTCTTACACTCCTGTTCCGTCTGCCCGATATGATTTAAGAATTATTCCGTTAGTGTTGGGGGCCCTTTATATCGGAATCGGACCAATTCTTATAGTTGCCACTATAGTTATAAGGGGCTTCTATGGGCTTGATTTGGGCCTAATTCAAACGGCCGCACTATATGCACCCTTGGGAGTATTTTTCTGGCGATTATATCCGTGGTTTTTAAGACAAGTTCCAGGACGGCGTATTTTCGTTACGGTATGTTTAGGTGTGGTTCTTGGTGTGATAACGGTTATTGGGATGAGTTTCGAAAATACCCATACCTATTGGCTGGATGCTTGGTTTGCATTCCTAATTATTCCCTCTCTTGGAATTGGCATTATCTCATATGGGATTGAATTTGTCAGACGAAATAACGAAATGCAGCAGGAGCTCATTAAAGCAGAAAAATTAAAAGCGGTGGAACAGATGGGAGCTGCTATCTCTCACGAAATCCGGAATCCACTAACGGCTGCCAGTGGGTTTGTCCAACTCCTTCAAGATGATTATCTTTCAAGGCATAAAAGGAAAGAATACCTCTCGATTGTTAAAGAGGAATTAATTTCTGCAGAACGTGTTATTCAAGATTACTTAACTTTTGCAAAGCCCTCCTTGGAAGTGCTTGAGGAGCTAAATGTAAAAAGTGAATTGAGGCAAATAATTAATATTCTTCAGCCTTTGGCCAATCAAAATTCAGTAGAAATTATTACTGATTTCTCAGTTATTGGTTTTATTGAGGGCGACGGACAGAAGTTTCGTCAATGTTTTGTGAATGTTATCAAAAATGCGATTGAAGCAATGCCAAATGGTGGATATTTAACCATTACCACGAAATTTAGTAAAAATAATGTAACCATAAGTGTAAAAGATACTGGAATAGGAATGACGAATGAGCAACTTGAGCGTTTAGGAGAACCGTTTTATTCAACAAAAGGAAAAAATGGAACAGGTTTAGGAATGATGGTAGTTTACAGCATTGCCCGTGCTATGGATGGAACAGTCTGGGCAGAGAGTGAAGTCGGAGCAGGGACCACTTTTCATTTTAAATTTCCAACCATTTCCTCGATTTTAAAAAGCGAATCCAATTAAAAGTAAACCGACAGGAAAATAACTGTCGGTTTACTTGACTTACTCTTTTATTTTCCGATAAACATTTGCGTCCAATGTTTGCCAGTCGCTTCATATCCTACCCCAATATGAGTAAAATTAGCACTAAGGATATTCTTACGATGGCCTTCACTATTCATCCAGGCAGTAACTACTTCCTGTGGTGTACGTTGCCCTTGGGCAATATTTTCACCCGCAGATTTATAGGTCACACCAAAGTCTCTCATCATGTCAAAGGGAGATCCATATGTTGGGCTTGTATGTGAGAAATAATTCTTCTGCTGCATATCCAGCGATTTTTTCTGTGCCACTCCATTAAGCTGTGAGTCAGCTTTTAATGCTGGAAGACCATTCTTACTGCGTTGTGCATTCGTCAAGTCAATTACTTGTTGAACGTATTGACTAACATTTCCAGTGGTTGGCGCTGGTGCATTATTTTTTTGTGTAGTAGCTGGCTGTTTTGGCGCCGGTGCTGGCGCGTTTTGCTTCGGTGTTGGTGTTGTTTGCTTTGGCTGGTGAATAGGCGCTTGCGTCACTGACGGTGCCTGTCCAGTCGGTGTTTGCTGCTGGATATATGGTTGGATTTGCATCATTCCCCAATTTTTAGGGTCGATCGTAATATACTGATATTTTGCATCACGGATTAATACCGCTCTAGTATGCGGATATTGGTTACTGTTTAAGGATGTCTGATACGAAGAAATCATATCATCATCATTTTTGTAATAATTTTTCTTGTTTTTCCGTTTAGTATTGAAAAGATTTACATCAAGATCCGATTGACTGTTATTAGTGTTGGTGTAATCCTCAGTTAATGGACCATTGTGGTCAATCCCATCATCTCTGCCATTACGGACATCCCTATATGGGGTGTTATTTCTTATATCATTGTTCATCCCAACATGTGTATTCTGATCATTTAAGTCATTATTATCATTGTTATTACAAGCAGCAAGTCCCATTGTTAAAACCGCTGTTAAGACTATCCCAAAAGATTTTTTTATCAATCGAAATACCTCCTTTGAAAAAATCATGTTACCCCTTTATTTTTCTTGTTTTTCAAAGAAAGTATTGGTGGAAAATAAACGCATTTTTAATTTCCCACAAAAAAACCAACCAGTATAACTGTCGGTTTCGTTTTTTGCATTCAATTTTCCAACATTGGAATTCGTTCTTTATACTTGTTAATCAACGCACGATTATGTTCTTCTGCACCGTCAGCATTGCCGCTTTTAAAAATTGGCGGTTCAAAATTATTACTGATCATTATGCTGATCGCTTCCACCATGATTCCGTTAACGATTGCTGTCCCAATGACTGTTGACCCTGAACCAAAGCTAACAGCAATAGACTCGTGCTCCATTAGTGCATCACCCACCTTAATATGATTATCAATAGCAAGGTTAGCGGAATGATACAAATATTTACCATCTTTATGTCTTGATGTTACTGCCTTTATATAACTGTATGATGTGATTGCAATAACAAACGCACCATTATTTTTAGCAAACTCCGCTACATCTATGGGCACAGGGTTCCTTCCAGAGGTTGATGCAACAATAACCACATCCTGAGGTTGAATTTTCACTCTAGTTAGAAATTGTTTTGCTAAGTCATTTTCCTTTTCTAATTGAGATGAACGAACAGCCCCCTTATGAAGCATTAAGTCCTCAATTAAAATAGGGTTAATTGGCACTAGTCCACCTGCACGGTAAAAAAGTTCTTCTCCAAGGATATGTGAATGTCCGCACCCAAAGACATGAACAATTCCATCGTTTTGGATACATTCTGCGATCTTTTTAGCAGCTGTTTTGAGGCCATCAGTTTCATCCTTTTCAACTAAGCTTAATAATTCGTGAAGCTTTTGAAAATAATGATTGAACACGTTAAATAACCTCCATTACTATGTCTTCAGCGTTTCATTTGGATCATAAATTTATAGCGATCTGCACGATATACCGATTTAACAAATTCAACAGGGGTATTGTCCTTTAGAAAAGTGTTTCTTTGGATTAACATAACTGGTGCACCCTTGCTAATCTTTAGTAAATCAGCTTCGTTTTGACTGGCAACAGATGATTCGATGATCTGTGAAGCACTATCAATTTTTAAGTCTAATTGCTCTTCAATGTATTTATACAGGGAATCATTTACAATTCCTTCTGTAAGTCCTTTAATAAGGTTTGCTGAAATATAGTTTGTTTCTAAAGCCATTGGGACATTATCGGCCAGACGAATTCTTTTGATTTCATATACAGGACCATGTTCAGAAATTAAAAGCTGCCCTGCTACTTGTCTAGTTGCAGGAATAATTTCAAAGTGAAGTAATTGGTTTCCAGGCACGAATCCTCTGGCCTTCATATCTTCTGTGAAGCTGGTTAATCCTTGAAGGGGCTGTTCAATTTTTCTTTCTGCAACAAAAGTACCTTTACCTTGCAATCGATATAACAATCCTTCATTCACTAACTGTGTAAATGCCTGTCTTACTGTCATCCGGCTAATCTGATATTTTTCCGCATATTCTCTTTCTGGCGGGAGTGCATCACCAGGCCGCAACTCACCATTTTCAATTAGTTCTTTAATATATTCTTCAATTTGGTAATAAATTGGAATCGGAGAATTCTTATTAATCATTTCCTCCAGCTGCATCCTTTCCTTATAACTGTCACGTTGTAACCTTTAAATCTGCTATTGCCGCTTTATCTGCAATAATTGTAACACATGGATGATTTTTCAACACAGATGCTGGAAAGTTTTCACTTATCTCCTCATTCAATAATCTAAAAAGTGCTTCACTTTTCTTCTCACCTGACACGAGAAGCAGAATTTCTTTGCTTTTCATAATGGTGGAAATTCCCATTGTAATGGCTTTAGTTGGAACTTCTTCGATTTTATTAAAAAATCTTGCGTTTGCTTGAATAGTTGAAGAAGCTAACTCTACAATATGCGTTTTGGAAGCAAAAGAAGTTCCTGGTTCATTAAAGCCAATATGTCCATTACTGCCAATCCCAAGGATTTGCAAATCAATACCGCCATGCTGATTAATTAAATCCTCATATCGATGGCACTCCTCTTGAAAATCTGCAGCAATACCGCTTGGAACATTTGTCTTAGCTTTATTGATATCAATATAATCAAAAAGCTGGTTGTTCATAAAATACCGGTAGCTATTTTTATTTTCACCCGGGAGCCCCACGTATTCATCTAAATTAAAAGTGGTTACCTTTTGATAAGAAGTCCCCTTTTTTTGATGGTCGTCGATTAAGCATTTATATGTCCCAACTGGAGTACCGCCTGTAGCCAAACCAAGTTTAATACTTGGATTCTGAATAACCTTTTTTATTATATATTCAGCTGCTTTATTACTCATTTGTTGATAATCTTTAACCTCAATAATCTTCATTTAGAATTTTCCTCCCTATTGTAAGCAAGAGCTCCCCTGCATAATGTCATATAAACTTCCATATTCTCATCTAAAATAACAATGTCCGCATCTTTTCCAACTGCAATACTGCCTTTTCGATCATAAAGGTTCAATTGTTTAGCTGGGTTTACTGATGCCATTTCAATTGCTTCCTTAAGTGAACAGTCCGCATATGAAATGATATTTTTTACCGCCTGCCCCAATTTCAAAATACTTCCTGCAAGAGTTCCATCCTCAAGTTCTGCTTTTCCATCCTTTACAAAAACCTCTTGTCCGCCAAGATCATACTTCCCATTTTTCAAACATTTTGCCCGCATTGAATCAGTGATTAAAATCAATCCATCACTTCGTTTTTGCTTAAAGGCAAGTTTAACCATTTCTGGACGGCTATGCACCCCATCGACAATAATCTCAGCTTTTAATTCTTCTCTTAAAAAGGCCGCTCCCACAACTCCAGGTTCACGATGATGCAGCCCTCTCATTTGATTATAAAGATGAGTGACATGATTTGCTCCGGCTTCAATAGCTTCGTTCACCTCGTCATAAGTAGCATCTGTATGACCAATCGATGCAATAATCCCCTTCTTCTTTAAATATCGGATCATCTCTAAACCATGCGGTCTTTCTGGAGCTAAAGTGACAAGTTTAATCGTCTCATTAGAGAGTTTTTGCCATTCTTCAAGTAAAGCAAGATCAGGATCAATTATATGTTGAATTGGCTGTGCCCCAGCCATTTTACTATTCACAAACGGTCCTTCTAGATGAATACCGAGTATTTCAGATTTACCTGGATCGTGCTGCTCTTTAATGTAATTCCCGGCATTTATTAAGGCATTCTCAATTTGTTTCCCTTCCTGGGTCATCGTAGTAGCTAAAAAGCTAGTTGTACCTTCTTTAGGCAATGCTGCTGCCATTATATCCAGTGCTTCCTTGGTTGCATCCATTGTGTCGGCACCGGCTGCACCATGGATATGAACGTCGATAAAGCCAGGAACTGCACTAAACTGGGCAGGAAGTTCAATCACCTTATAGTTTTCCTTAGACAACAACTCAGATGATGAACCAATTTCAATGATTTTTTGATTCTTTATTTTAATATATCCATCTTCTATTATTTGTTCTGGTGAATAAACCCGTATACCCTTTAGCAAAATATGATTATCTTTTGGAATCATCTTTGATACTTCCTTTCAGGTTATATCTAAATCTTAGCATCACCATTATATAGTTGTCTATACCAATTTACTTTATAATAAAAATATGAATATAATACCATTTCAACCTAATATTGTTCTAACCCATAGGAATATGTTTGTTAATAAAATTTAGCGAATTGGTATAGACATCTATAAACGTTTAGTGTTATATTAGAAACGGAAAAGCGCTTACACCCGCAATATTATTTTTATGAATTATTTTATAGTTATTTTTTTAGATTCTATTAGGAGGTAATGTGATGAAGAAATATTTACAAAGAATTGGTCGTTCATTGATGTTACCTGTAGCTGTTTTACCGGCTGCAGCCATTTTGATGGGAATTGGTTATTGGATCGACCCTACGGGTTGGGGGGCGGATAGTCCTCTAGCGGCCTTCCTAATTAAAGCTGGTTCATCAATCATTGATAATATCCCCATCCTATTTGCTGTTGGGGTAGCACTTGGGATGGCGAAAGAGAAAGATGGTTCGTCAGCGTTAAGTGGTTTGGTTGCCTACTTAGTTGTGACAACCCTGCTTTCACCAGGCTCAGTGGCATTGCTCGAAGGGATTAAACCAGAAGAGGTAGATCCTGCATTTGTAAAGATTGGAAATGCTTTTGTTGGTATTCTTTCAGGTATTGTTGCTTCTTCGATGTACAATCGATTTAGCCATGTTAAATTACCGGATGCTTTAGCATTTTTCTCTGGTAAGCGCCTTGTTCCAATCATGACTGCTGTTTCTATGCTTGCTGTTTCTGCAGTACTATTCTTCTTATGGCCTGTTATCTTTACAGGACTTGTATCATTTGGTAAAGGCATTGCTCATTTAGGAGCTTTTGGCGCAGGTTTATATGGATTCTTTAACCGTTTATTGATCCCAACTGGTCTGCACCATGCCTTAAACTCTGTATTCTGGTTTGACGTAGCCGGAATTAATGATATCGGTAATTTCTGGGCTGGGAAGGGAACTAAAGGCGTTACTGGTATGTATCAAGCCGGATTCTTCCCTGTCATGATGTTTGGTTTACCAGCAGCAGCTTTAGCAATGTACCATACTGCGAAGGACAAGAAGAAAAAGGCAGTGGCTTCTTTAATGTTGGCAGCAGGTTTCGCTGCATTCTTTACAGGTGTAACAGAACCAATTGAGTTTGCCTTTATGTTTGTTGCTCCAATGCTATATTTCGTCCATGCAATATTAACAGGTATTTCCTTAGCCATTGCAGCTGCATTCCATTGGACGGCTGGATTTGGTTTTAGTGCTGGTCTAGTTGACTTTATTCTAAGTTCTAGATTACCTTTAGCAAACCATCCTTACATGTTAATGGTTCAAGGCTTAGTGTTTGCAGTAATCTATTATTTCTTATTCAGATTCATCATCACGAAATTCAACTTGATGACTCCTGGACGTGAAGAGGATGATGAAGAATCTTCTGAAATCAATATTTCAACAGGTGAAAGTAAATTTACTGTTATGGCCGCACAGATTTATGAAGGATTAGGTGGAGATGCCAATGTTACCTCTGTTGACAATTGTGTAACTCGTCTAAGAATGGAAGTAAAAGACATGAATGCAGTTGACCAACAAAAAATTAAATCGACTGGTGTACCAGGAATTAATATCGTTGGAAAGCAAAGCATTCAAGTAATTGTTGGAACGAATGTACAATTCGTAGCAGATGAAATTTTAAAACTTCGTAATAATCCAAATGCAATGAAAAAAATTGATACAACCAAAAATAATGCTTATACTGCAGTGGAATCTAATGAACTCACTCCACTATCAGAAAGAGATTTTGTTATGCCAATCGAAGGGGATATTATCCCGATTACCGAAGTGCCTGATCAAGTCTTCTCACAAAAAATGATGGGCGATGGGTTTGCAATCGTACCATCTAAGGGATCAGTAGTTTCCCCTGTTGACGGTGAAGTCATGAACGTATTTCCTACGAAACATGCGATTGGTATCAAATCAAAGCAAGGATATGAAATTCTCATCCATGTCGGCATGGACACTGTGAATTTAAAGGGCGAAGGTTTTACAGTGCTTATTAAAGAGGGAGAAAAGATTACAAAAGGACAGGAAATTCTAAAATTTGATTTAGATTTCATTAAAAAGTCAGCACCATCAACAATTACTCCTATTATCTTTACTAACTTAACAAAACTAAATGTAATAAAACAGGGTCACTCATCCCAAGGTCAAGACGGAATCCTATCAATTGAATAACAATAAAAACGACTGGTGCCTGACACCAGTCGTTTTTGTTAGGCAAATAATTTCGATTCCTCTGCTTGGAAAAAACTCTTCATCGCATGAAAGACATCTGCTTTTTGCTTAAGAATATAGTAGCGGAATTGATCATCTTTAATGTTCTTATAGGCGGACATTAATGTTGAGTGGCGGTTATATTGATTTACTTCACCATAGCCAAACATATTAGACACTTTCATTAATTCTTCAACTAGCTTTACGCAACGAGCATTGTCCGAAGTAAGATTATCACCGTCTGAAAAATGGAATGGATAGATGTTGAACTTACGTGGATTATATTTGGCATCAATGATTTCAAGTGCTTTCCGGTATGCGGACGAACAAATCGTTCCACCACTTTCCCCTTTTGAAAAGAAGTCTTCCTCTGAAACAACTTTAGCCTCCGTATGGTGGGCAATAAATTCAATTTCCACCGTTTCATATTTAGTTCTTAAAAATCGAGTCATCCAGAAGAAAAAGCTGCGCGCCATATACTTTTCCCAGATCCCCATCGAACCACTTGTATCCATCATGGCAATCACAACTGCTTTAGAATCTGGTTTAATTACTTCATTCCAGGTCTTAAATTTTAGATCGTCCTTGTAAATCGGGTGGAACGCTGGCTTTCCTGTCATCGCATTTCTTTTAAAAGCTGACATCATCGTCCGTTTCTTATCAATATTCCCCATCAGCCCTGTTTTGCGAATATCATTGAATTCAATGTTTTCAACTAGATGTTCTTGCTCTTCTTTTCTTTTCAAATTTGGAAGCTCCAATTGTTTAAATAATGCTTCCTCCAGCTCCATTAATGATACTTCCGCTTCAAAGTAATCTTCACCTGCTTGGTCCCCAGCTCCTTGGCCTTTTCCAGGTCCCTTCTGGCCGCTAGAACCATCACGTGCTACTACATCACCTACTTGACTGTCACCATCACCTTGGCCCACGTGTTTGTTTTTGTCATAATTATAACGGATTTTATATTCGTCCAATGAACGAATTGGAATTTTTACGACATCTCGACCGTTAGACATGATTATGCTTTCTTCAGTAATTAAGTCAGGAAGATTGTTTCGAATTGCCTCCTGCACTTTTTCCTGATGCCTTTGCTGGTCATCGTGGCCTTTACGGTGGAGGGACCAATCTTCTCTTGAAATGACAAATTGATGGTTGTTTGTTGACAATGTAAACCCCTCCTTATTAATTTAATAGGTTCCAAAATGCACACATTTTCATCCAATACATATGATAACGAGAGTGAAAAAATAAGATAAATATGGATTACTTTATCCTATGCAGAAATAAAGAATAATTTACAAATTATTTTGACAATTGTGCTTTCGCCTATGAATTTGGACAAAGTGTTAGAGTGAGAGCATTACAGATTTTATCGTGAATTTGAATAAGGAAAAAAATAGACTGACAGATTTCCTTCTGCCAGTCCCTACTATTTTAACCCCACCCTATTATCTATTTAATAGACTTCCTACATAACGAAGTAATTCATTCGCTGATTGTGAATTATAGCCATGTTCATCCACTAATCTTGCAACTACATTATTGATTTTCTTTAACTGCTGTTCATCAGGTGTTTTGGATGAAGTGGTAATTTTCACAACGTCTTTTAGATCAGCAAATAATTTCTTTTGAATGGCTTCACGGAGACGATCATGGGAATTATAATCGAATCGTTTCCCTTTTCTAGCAAAGGCTGAAATCCTAATGAGGACTTCCTCCCTAAAGGCCTTTTTCGCATTTTCAGAAATCCCAATTTGTTCTTCAATGGAGCGCATTAACTTCTCATCTGGATTGATCTCCTCGCCAGTGAGCGGATCACGCAGTTTCGATTTATTGCAATAGGCTTCCACATTATCAAGATAATTGTCCATTAAGGTTTTTGCTGATTCTTCATACGAATATACAAATGCCTTTTGGACTTCTTTCTTGGCAATATTATCATACTCTTTCCGGGCTAATGAAATATAATTCATATAACGTTCCCGTAACTCTGCGGTGATGGACGGATGCTGGTCGAGTCCATCTTTCAATGATCTTAATACATCAAGTGCGTTAATTGATGGTATTTCTTTACGAATGATTGTCGATGAAATTCTGTTAATTACGTAACGAGGGTCGATACCACTCATACCTTCATCAGGATATTCCTTCTTCAATTCATCCACATCGGCAGTATTAAAGCCTTCTACACTTTCCCCATCGTATAGGCGCATTTTCTTAAGTAAATCAATATCGCCTTTTTTCGGTTCCTTTAAACGAGTAAGAATAGTAAACATTGCAGCTACTTTTAATGTATGTGGTGCAATGTGAACATCAGAAACATCACTTTCATTGATCATTTTTTCATATATTCTTTCTTCTTGGGACACCTTTAAGTTATAAGGTATCGGCATAACAATAATCCTTGAATGTAATGCTTCATTCTTCTTATTGGAGATAAAGGATCGGTATTCCGTTTCATTCGTATGAGCAACGATCAACTCATCAGCACTAATGAGGGCAAAGCGGCCTGCTTTAAAATTCCCCTCCTGGGTGAGCGACAGTAAGTGCCACAAGAATTTTTCATCACACTTTAACATCTCCTGGAACTCCATCATTCCTCGGTTAGCCTTATTAAGTTCACCATCAAATCGATAGGCACGAGGATCTGATTCAGAACCATACTCCGCAATCGTTGAAAAATCAATACTACCTGTTAAATCGGCAATATCCTGTGATTTCGGATCGGATGGGCTGAATGTACCGATCCCTGTTCGCTTATCTTCAGAGAAGAAGATTCTTTCAACCAATACATCTTCGATCCTTCCACCATATTCCTGTTCAAGACGCATCATGTTCAGAGGTGAAAGGTTACCTTCAATGCGGATGCCATACTCATCAAAAAAATCCTTCCGCAAATGATGTGGAATTAAATGAAGTGGGTCCTCATGCATCGGGCATCCTTTAATCGCAAAAACAGAGCCTCGATCCGTGAGGGAGTATGCTTCAAGTCCACGTTTTAGCATGGTAACAAGCGTGGATTTCCCGCCGCTTACAGGACCCATTAATAATAAAATACGTTTTCTTACATCTAGTCTTTTGGCTGCTGGATGGAAGTACTCTTCAACAAGCCTCTCAAGTGATTCCTCTAACCCAAATAATTGATTACTAAAGAATTCGTACTTCTTCGTCCCTTTTTCTTCAGTAATTCCTGCATCCTTAAGCATATTATAAACTCGTGAATGTGCCGACTGTGCAACCCATGGCTTCTCTCTCAACAATTGCAAATAATCTGCGAATGACCCTTCCCAACGTAACTTTTCTTCTTCCTCACGATACATCTCGATTTTTTTTAGAATATCCATAAGGCCCTCCCCCGTAGGTTTATCAGAGACGATTAATATACTCTATGCTGATAAGCTTTTGAACATGCGTAACCATTGTGGTTAGCGTCTATCTTTTTTGTAACAATAAAAAGAATCTTCCTCTTTTCATTTTTATAAGATAGGCTATAATAAAACTATATGTGAGACAAGATAGAAAAATGTATGACGAAGGAGGATTACATAATTATGAACACTTTCATCGTTTGTTTAGTAATGGTCGCATTTTTAGCGGCAATCTTCACATCAGGTTATAATGACAAACCAGGTTCAACCAAATAAAAGCTGCCAATTGGCAGCTTTTTTAGTGAAGATCCAGTTTATTTTTTTGAATAAATTCCTTCATATACATTCTACTCTTCCTATCAAGCATCCTTGCCATTTGTTCTGTCCAACGGTCTTTTCTTTTCCCGCCTGTCCGCTCTTCATAGTAATTAGAAATTAAGTTATCATAATTCTGCAGCTGGCTAATGTATGCCTCTGTATCTTGTTCATATTCGTCTTCATGATAAACATGTTCAAATGACAACCTCGGTTTTTTTTCATTTAGTTTAGTCGGAAAACCAACTGCTAGGCCAAACAAAGGAATAACCCGCTCTGGTGTTTTTAAAATCTTTGCTACCTCATCTAAATTATTTCGAATTCCACCTATGTAACAAATTCCTAACCCCATCGATTCTGCGGCAATCACTGCATTTTGTGCGGCTAAAGATGCATCGATGAGGGCTACCATAAACTTTTCCGTGCTTTCAAGCGAAGGGGCTACATTTACCTGTTCATTCTCTCCAATAATGGTATGGCGGTATAAATCCGCACAAAAGACAAAAAAGTGGCCATTTTTTTCAACATATTCCTGATTACCTGCAATCTCTGCTAATTTTTTCTTTATTTCTTTGTCTTTCACACCTATTATAGAGTAAGCCTGAATAAAGCTGGACGTGGATGCAGATTGAGCACAAGTAACAATTGTTTTAATTTGTTCGTCTGTTAGTTGCTTGTCCTCAAATTGGCGAATAGAGCGGTGGTTTAATATTGTTTGGATTACTTCATTCATAACAATCTTCCTTTCCATTACACAAAAGGAGGCCCTTTAGGCCCCCTCGGATTATTGTAGATGCGCATAGTTTTGCTGTCTTAGCGCTTCATAGATAAGAATGGCGGCTGTATTGGACAGGTTTAGAGAACGAATATTTTCATTCATAGGAATCCTCAAGCTGACTTCTTTATTATTTTCAATGACATCTTTCGGTAGTCCTGTTGTTTCACGCCCAAAGATAAAATAATAATCTTTGCCTGAATGACTGTAATCAAAACTGCTAAAAGCCTTCTGCCCAAATTTTGTAATATAAAAAAATTCACCGCCTGCATTCTTCTCATAAAAATCATCAAGAGAATCATAGTAGAAGATATTAACGTGTTCCCAATAATCGAGTCCTGCTCTTTTTAACATTTTGTCATCCGTAGAAAAGCCTAACGGACGGATTAGGTGTAAATTTGTATCTGTCCCTGCACAAGTTCTTGCAATATTTCCTGTATTGGAAGGGATCTGCGGTTGAAATAAAACAACATTAATTGACATGGAAATCACCTCATGTAAAAACTCTACATGCAATTATACCATTATCATAGACCCTTTCAATAATTAAGCATCCTTAATCGATGATTGAAAAAAATCTGTACTTTATATTCGGGGTATAGGCAGATGAATCTTCATATGCCCAATACCTCATCCGACTATTATACGTATGGGCATTAACTAACGGCATACCATTTGCGTCCTTACCTGTCACAATCGTATTATGATTAAACCGTCCATCCCCTTCAAAATCGTAACAAATTATATCGCCCAATAATAATTGATCCGGACTGTTCACTTCCCTGGCCCGTAAACCTATTTTCGAATTAGCGAAGTATCCCTTTAGAGAGTGTGCCACTGCCCAACTATAGCTATAATTGCTCTTTTGGAGCCACCAGCCTGCTGCCCGATTAGGATAGCCTCTCATAGGTGCACCGCCACTATGAAGGCATTGTGATATAAAATTGGTGCAATCATTCTCAAACTTTTTATATGCAGGATTGTAGCTATTCCACCACCTTTCTGCATATTGCACAGCCTTTAATCTGTTATACTGATAGCTTAATCGTTCATCCTGATCCTTTACATCCAATTCTGTTGGAAACTGATAGGTTTCTTGCGCTCCATAAGGGCTGATTTCCTCGTCCATCACTAAAGCATTTTTATAAAACTTAGCTAATCTTTCTTCCACTTCTTCTTCCATATACAGTAATTCCTTTTGCTTGATTAAATATTGATAATGGGCTTGATATTTTACTGTTTGAAATTCATCTTCTTTATCTATTTCAATTATTTTACCGGAAGTTTTTACTTTTACAATTTCAGCGGATCTTTTTGCAAAGGTGCTTTGCTTCATATCAGCCTTTGGAAAAAATACTTTAGGAGTAGTTCCTTTATCGCTAACAAATTGATTTGCTCTTTTTTCAAATAACTCTTGTATCAAATGAAGCATATTCTTCACCCCTTTCATTCATACATATGATAGTCAGCAGAATTTAATCAAAAAAATGAGCGAACCATTTTAGTTCGCTCATTTTTACCTATAAAAATGTAGTCCTTTTTCAATTTCTGTTTGTACTTCAAGATTTGTTTCTTGTTCTTGTGCCTTTTTTAATGCAGATAATGCTGTCTCACCGCCAATTTTCCCAAGGGCCCAAGCAGCTGTTCCTCTTGAAACGGGATTACCCTCTTTCTCTAGAATGTCTACTAAATCTGGAATAGCTGATTCATCTTTAAAATGTGCCAGGGCAATAATGGCATTCCGTTGAATTGGCTTTTTCCCTCTCCAAGCACCAGAAACATTTCCGAATTTAGCTTTAAACTCTCGATTACTTAATTTTAGGATCGGCTTTAATAAAGGTTTCGCAATTTCAGGAAGTGGTTCTAGTTCCTCATGAAAATGATAGTTCTTCCCTTTGTTAACAGGACATGCAGTCTGGCATGAATCACAACCATAGATGCGATTACCAATTTTATCTCTATACTCATCTGGAATAAACGTTTTTGTTTGAGTTAAAAAAGAAATACAGCGCTGTGCATTAATCTGTCCACCTTGGACCAGGGCCCCTGTGGGACAAGCGTCCAAGCACTTTGTACAGGACCCGCATTGATCTTCTATTGGAGTATCAGGTTCAAAAGGTATACTTGTGATCATTTCGCCTAAATACACATACGACCCAAACTCCGGTGTAATAATGGCGCAGTTTTTCCCACTCCAACCAATTCCAGCACGTTCAGCTACAGCTCGATCTGAGAGCTCTCCAGTATCGACCATCGATTTTAACCTCGCATCAGGTACCTTTTTGATGATAAAATCCTCTAACTTTTTAAGACGATCATTAAGCGCATGATGATAATCAAGCCCCCATGAGGCCCTGCTGAAAATCCCTCTCCGCTCACCCTTCTTACTTTCGACACGGTGATTCATCTTGGAAGGATAAGCAATCGCAATAGAAATGATCGAACGTGGTTCCTCTAGTAATAGTGAAGGATTCACTCGCTTCTCAATATCTGGTTCTTCAAATCCTGATTGGTAGTTAAGTAACTGCTGCCTTATTAGGCGATTTTTTAATTCAGAAAACATGTCCGCTGTTGTGAAACCAATTTTATCGATTCCTATTTCTTTACTATAGGCAATCAGTTCTTCTTTTAAATCCTTGACTTCCATTTGGCCCCTCCTTCCTTAGAAATGATTTATTAAAATATTGGTAGTTAAATTATTAGTTGCACATCATTTTATGATAAACTATTTCCATTGATTTTTGGAGGTGGAATGGTTGGAAATTAATCTATCTGAGGAAGTAACCCAGCTAATACCTAGTTTTAAAGTGGGGGTAATTGAATATAAAAATATCAATGTCGGTGAGTCGCCGCAAATGATTAGAGGACGGCTTCAGCTCTTCCAAGAGTCTATTTTTTTTGATTTAGAAAATAAAAATGTTAGCGAACTCTCTGGCATTCAGGAATGGCGTTCGGTTTTTAAAAAGTATGGGAAAGACCCGAATCGATATCGTCCCTCAGTCGAAGCGTTATACAGAAGAGTTCAAAAACAAAATTATCTTTCATCTATTCAAAGTGCAATTGATATAAATAATTTTTTCTCCTTACAATATCAAGTACCTATTGGAATATACGATCAGGATAATTTAAATGGACCCGTGAACATTCGATTGGGAACGGAGGGAGAAGAGTATACTGGGTTGAATGGACGAAAAAACTCTTTGCATCGCCTGATTGTATCATCAGATAATCTGGGGCCCTTTGGAAGTCCCTTCGTCGATTCTGATAGAGCACCAGTAACGTTAGCGACCAAAAATGCCCTGCAGATAATCTATTTGCAGCCGTCAACCAATGTTGAAAACTCGAGGAGACTAACAGAGTCATTGATGAACATGTTTACTCAAATACATGGAGGAGAAGCAACCTTCCAATTAGTCAGGTGTCCATAGGACATCTTTTTTCTTTATATAAAAAAACGCAATTCATCGTTCTCTTATGTAACGATAAACTGCGTTAGTTAATATGTATGGAGCGGGTGATGGGAATCGAACCCACTACATCAGCTTGGAAGGCTGAGGTTTTACCAGTAAACTACACCCGCATTTTTAACAGTTGATGAATCATTTATATCAGCAACTGACCCTTATTATATTACACACTATTTTTACTATAGTCAAGGGGAAAATGCAGATTTTGTCGAAAAAGATTACAAAGGGGGGTGCGGATATTCACGTCCCTCACAATGGCCGAAGAACGGACATATCTATTCGTTACCGTTGACTGCATTTTTCTTTAATCAAGGGAACGATTAGGGTCTATAACCTTAATCAAAAAAAGTTGCCCATAATTATATGAGCAACTTTTTTTAAAACCATTTGATACCGGTGATCGGGGTCGAACCGATACTCCTCACGGAACACGATTTTGAGTCGTGCGCGTCTGCCAATTCCGCCACACCGGCGCGTAATAAAATGTTTTGATAAAGCAATGCCGAGGACCGGAATCGAACCGGTACGGTAGTCACCTACCGCAGGATTTTAAGTCCTGTGCGTCTGCCAGTTCCGCCACCCCGGCGAAATCTAATTACCTAGTCTTATATATACTTGGCAAATATTATGGAGGCGGCAACCGGATTCGAACCGGTGGTAAAGGTTTTGCAGACCTCTGCCTTACCACTTGGCTATGCCGCCATAAAAATTGGAGCGGAAGACGGGATTCGAACCCGCGACCCCCACCTTGGCAAGGTGGTGTTCTACCACTGAACTACTTCCGCAAATTGGCTGGGCTAGCTGGATTTGAACCAACGCATGTCGCAGTCAAAGTGCGATGCCTTACCGCTTGGCTATAGCCCAATGTTTACTAATTTTGAATTTTAATATAATGGGGCGACTGATGGGAATCGAACCCACGAATGTCGGAACCACAATCCGATGCGTTAACCACTTCGCCACAATCGCCACAGTATAATTGGCAGGGGTAGTAGGAATCGAACCCACACCAAAGGTTTTGGAGACCTTCGTTCTACCTTTAAACTATACCCCTATAAATGGTGGAGGGGGACGGATTCGAACCGCCGAACCCGGAGGGAGCGGATTTACAGTCCGCCGCGTTTAGCCACTTCGCTACCCCTCCACATACTATTCATAACACTCGCATCTAGTGCAAGCAAAAAAACTAAAGGTGGCTCAGGACGGAATCGAACCGCCGACACAAGGATTTTCAGTCCTTTGCTCTACCGACTGAGCTACTGAGCCACAAGTGGCGGTCTGGACGGGACTCGAACCCGCGACCTCCTGCGTGACAGGCAGGCATTCTAACCAACTGAACTACCAGACCAATTGCGGGGACAGGATTTGAACCTGCGACCTTCGGGTTATGAGCCCGACGAGCTACCAGACTGCTCCACCCCGCGACAATATAAATATAATTATTTTGTTCATGCACTTAGTTGCATGAACTGTATCAATCTCAGTAAGCATATGCAAGAAGCGGCTCGATTGATACAACTCGCAGTTTATTCATTGAAGCAACGCTCGTTGCTCCACCCCGCGACAATTATAATGTAAATATGGTGGAGGATGACGGGATCGAACCGCCGACCCTCTGCTTGTAAGGCAGATGCTCTCCCAGCTGAGCTAATCCTCCAAATTAATGAAAATTATCTTCACTAGCGTAAAAAACTTTGGTGACCCCTACGGGACTCGAACCCGTGTTACCTCCGTGAAAGGGAGGTGTCTTAACCGCTTGACCAAGGGGCCATATCGTTTAAAAAGTTATGGCGGAGAGCAAGGGATTTGAACCCTTGAGACAGGGTTACCCGCCTACACGATTTCCAATCGTGCTCCTTCGGCCACTCGGACAGCTCTCCATATATGGCTCCGCAGGTAGGACTCGAACCTACGACCGATCGGTTAACAGCCGATAGCTCTACCACTGAGCTACTGCGGAATAATATAATTACAGCCTGGCAACGTCCTACTCTCACAGGGACGCGTGTCCCAACTACCATCGGCGCTGAGAAGCTTAACTTCCGTGTTCGGTATGGGAACGGGTGTGACCTTCTCGCCATAATTGCCAGACCATATATTCGACACTATTTTATTATAATGTCTTTTTCATATTTTTCAAGAGGAAAATTAATTTTTTTCATTCCCTCAAAACTAGATAATGCAGAAGAAGTTTGTAAACTCAGAGTTCACCTTAAAATTGGTTAAGTCCTCGAACGATTAGTATCAGTCAGCTCCACATGTTACCATGCTTCCACCTCTGACCTATCAACCTGATCATCTTTCAGGGTTCTTACTAGCTTGCGCTATGGGAAATCTCATCTTGAGGGGG
>NZ_JBHHJU010000020.1:0-100638 GCF_042136325.1 Neobacillus sp. KR4-4 | reverse complement strand
CGGTTTACTTGACGGGATCAAAGTCCCACGGGTGCGGACGTTCTACCCTGGCTACTGTTATAATAAGACCATATAAATAAAGGTCAACCAGAAATATTTTCTTATCTGGTTAACCTTATAATACGAACGGATGCGTTTCTACAAAAAGTGGAAACGCTTTTTCTTATTCCAATGATCGAGTGTTTTCGGAAATAATCAGGTAGAGTAGTATGATAAAAGGAACTTCAATGATTTGAGTAGACCTTTTTTTTTAAATTTTTACCTCGATCCCGTTTTCAAGATAAATTGTTTTTTTACATCCGGTTTGGTATTCCAAATATTCGAATACATTTTTTGCTGTGCTTCTGACCAACACGCTCAGGCCAAGGTTGTCAAACAAGCGTGCATAGCAGCGGAGGATCAACGTATCATTTTCAATGAACAAATGATAATAGACGGTTTCTTTCTGAAGTTTCGAAAAACAGTGGATAAATAGATAGTCATCTGTTGGTACTATTCCTTTTATCAAAAGTTCTTTTTGAATGATTCGTTTTATTTCCGCCAATTGATTCTCTGATAAATTTATTTTCATACCAGTTTCACCATCTTATGTTTGATCTAAATAGTGTTTCCAATTTCATTATACGAAAGTGCAAGTTCGCCTGTCACAATGGACGAATTAGTTAAGAATTTCTATAAAGATTAAACAAAGGATGATTCATTTCCTTTATAATAATAACAAACAAAAAATAGATGATTAAGGATAGCTGATATCTTGAAAACAAAAACAAAATACCAAACCTGGATTCGAATTTACAAACTACTAATTTTTGTGGTTATTTCACTTAGTCTTCTCTTGAGTACATTATTCCCTGTTCCTATATTTCTGCGAGTTTTGTTCGGAATGTTGGCGCTGCCTTTTATTTATATAACATTTATCCTTGCTTATTCTGTTTACCAATTCGCACCAGTCGGGGGGAATTATCAGTCCAAAATTCATGATTTAATAGTTTCCAAGGTGAATGTGGCTAAAAAGGGAAACATTCTAGATATAGGGACAGGAAGTGGTTCCCTGATTATTAAACTGGCAAAGACTTTTCCAAATGCCTATTTAACAGGAATTGATTATTGGGGCGGGAATTGGGAATATTCGAAAGCTCAATGCCAACAGAATGCTGAAATAGAAGGGGTCTTTGATAGAATTGACTTTCTGAAAGCAAGTGCTGCAGCGCTTCCTTTTAATGATGATGAATTTGACGTAATTGTCAGTTGTTTAACATTTCATGAAGTAAAAGATCGAAGTGATAAAACTGAAGTAATGAAAGAGGCATTAAGAGTTTTAAGACCTGGTGGTGAATTTGTTTTCTTAGATTTGTTTATGGATGAAAAAATATTTGGGGATCAAAGTGAGCTATTAAATGTCTTAAAGAAACATGGGGTATCTGAATTGAATAGCTACAAACTTGCGAATGAAATGAAATTGCCCAAGCTCTTATTGAACAAAAAAGTATTAGGTAATGCAATGATTTTAAGTGGAAGAAAATAAGCGGATGATAATCCAATTTGATTCAAATGCATGAACAAGCAATAGAGCTGAAAAAGGATCTTCAGCTCTGATGTATGATGCGATTTCCCTATCTATTCACTGTAAACATCCAACTAACACCATATTTGTCCTTTACAGAACCATGCAGTTTGGCAAAGAATGTTGGTTGAAGATCCATAAAAACAGATCCACCATCTGCAAGGACATTCCATGCCTTTTTCGCTTGCTCTTCAGAGTCAAGCTCAACACTGATGACCACTTTCTCTCCGTTTGGAATGTCCCGTTTTCCATCCGAACCCATAATGATGCCTGAATCGGTTAATTTCAATTGTGCATGAAGGACAAGGTTTTTATCGCTTTCAGAAATTGGAAAATTAGGGTCTGGCGGCATCTCACCGTATTTTTGCATTAAAATCATTTCGCCATCAAAAGCTTTTTGATACCATTCAAAAGCCTCTGCACATTCTCTATTGAACATTAAATAAGGTTTAATCATTGCACAGTCTCCTTTAACATTAACTTAGGCTAACAGCTGGTAGGGTCCTAATAAATATTATATACGAACATTAATCGATTTACAGAAAGAATTATAATTCGGACAAGATTGCCTTTGAAGTTTCGAAAGCTGTCCGAAGACGACCGAAGTTCGGACATGATTGCCTTTAAAATTTACGAGAACTGTCCAAAGACGAGCGAAGTTCGGACAAGATTGCCTTTGAAATTACGAAAGCTGTCCGAAGACGACCAATGTTCGGACATGAGTGCCTTTGAAATAACAAGAGCTGTCCGAAGACGATCGCTGTTCAGACATGATTGCCTTTGAAATTACGAATGCTGTCCGAAGACGACCACGTTCGGACAAGATTACGATTTTATTCATACATTTCTTGTTTGGTTTAAGAAATGGCGAAAGCTAAATTAATTCTCTATCCTCAATTAAAAGTGAAAATGGGTGCTTTGTTAAGGACGATGATCGCTGCAACGGTCATTTTCTTGTCCTATAACGTGGCAGGTTCCTTTAAGAATGATTATAATTGAATAAAGAACTTAACTCAGAGGTGTTGCTGTGTCTTTATTAAGGAGGTATATGATGAAGTTTTTTATAAAGTTAAATATTATTAGTGTGTTATACGCAATAGCGTTGTTTATAGCAATCGAACTCATAATAAATGTATCTCATATTAGTATGTTAACTGGCTGGGAATGGGATAATGTTTACATTTTAATTGCTGTTATTAATGTTATTGGACTTCTACTTTCGACAATCTTATTCATTTACTTAACAAAAAAATGGAATATTAGTAGAAAATACAGCTATTTGTCACTCCTTTTGTGGCTACCATATTTTATTCTTTTTTTCTCCTTTTTCCCTGTTGTTTTTCCTATTAATGTAGGCGTAGAACTATTTCCGAGATTTAGCCTTCTGATTTATGGGTCTGGCATTCTGTATCCAGTTTACATCTTATTTATTAATATATATGCATCACCTCTAAGTACAGATTATGAAATAAGGCATTAATAATGCACGTCACCTAATTTAAGGTATTTCATAGATTATAAATCAACAATAATATTTAACACTTAATCTAACGGGTTCTATAGCTGAAGAAAGCCACTGATTTTTATCAGCGGCTTTTTTGTTTGTTTAATGAAAGACTTCCTGCGATTAACTATTTACTTCAATCACGGCGGAATTCTAATTACATTATTCCATTAATAATTCGTGGACAATGTGTTGTTTAAAATCTTTTGGCTTATCCAATAGTATCCCTCTACTTGACGCAGCTGCAATTATTAGTCCTAATTCATAGTACATATTTTTAGAAACTAATCCTTTTGAAATCATTTTCTTCACTTCATAATAAAATTGAATCAAAAAATCACTTGGTAATTTTTCATACAAAGACATTTTAATAACACCAACTATTCCTACTGCTTTAATAGGAATAATATCAATTAAAACTGAAATTGAAAAGAGTTTTTTTCCAGATTCATAAATTTGTCATTTTTACAGATAAGTTTGACAATACTGTTTTAATCTTGTTGATCTAACTTAGCAGGCTACTTGAAGAACTTAGTTCTCCATCTATTTTTTCAATCAATCTTATTCGAATCACCAAATAAACAAAAAATGCATTATAATAATCTAAAGTTTAAACTAATACAGATAAGAATAGTAACGGATAAAAGTAAATGTTTTTAAAGAATATTATAAGGAGCTTTATATGGAGATAAGATACAAATTAACAGATGAAGATTATTTGAATTGCAAAGATTGAGGAAATAAAGGCTTATCTTAAATTAAAAGTGCAAAAATGATTTACGATGAATATCAGCGCTCCAATTGTATGACTTGGGATATAGGAGCTGAAACGATGGAAGAAGTATCTTTAAGTATGGTATCGGAACTAATGGTCGTTAGAAACAGGAGAAATCCTATGCCTTTGCATGGTAAGGTGAAAATTCATGCATAAAATTGGTGCAATCATACTCGCTGCAGGTATGTCTAAACGAATGGGTGAACCTAAATTATTACTATCCATACATGGCAAACCTCTTTTTCTTTATGTCCTTGGACCAGTCGTTGAAAGCTCTTTGGATCCGATCATCTTGGTTGCCGGTAAATACATAGAAGAAATCCATCAACATACTATGGACTTTCCAGAAATACAGATCATTTTTAACCAGAATTATGCTGCTGGGATGTCCACTTCCCTAAAACTAGGAATCCAATCTATCAAAGAACAGGTGGATGCTGTTATAATTTTCCTAGCGGATCAGCCGCTTGTTTCTAGGACAGTCATCCAATCCTTAATGGAAAATTATGAAGCAAGCAGGAAAGAAGGAATTCGGATTGTCCGCCCAGAATATCAAGGCGAATTAGGCCATCCGGTCTTAATGGATGCAGAATTATTTAACGAATTCCATACAATTGAGGGGGATAGTGGCGGTCATAGCATTATCAAAAAATATAAGCACGTAATGAAGATTGTTTCATTTGACAATCCAATGTGGGGAGCGGATGTTGACACCCCTGATGACTTCATGAAGATGAAACAGTATTTTGATTCAAAACCTAATGAGGAGTGAAGAAATGGCACGTGTATTATTTATTAATGCCGGTTCAGAAGGGCATATCAATCCAACGATTGGAGTTGTAAAAGAACTTGTTTCGCGTGGGGAAGAGGTCGTGTACTTTACAATTGAAGATTTTCGTGAGCGGATTGAGAAGACGGGAGCAACAGTGCGTACGTTGGACGGTCAAAAATTTATACAGGCCTTTATCAAAGGTGGGAGAAGTTATTTACCAGAAAGGATTAACGGTCTTCTACATACGGCAGATATTGTTATACCTAGTGTGCTTGAACAGATTGAAGGTGAGCATTTTGATTACATCATCCATGATTCCATGTTTGGTTGTGGACGTTTACTTGCCCAAATCCTAAATCTTCCTGCCATCAATTCTTGTACATCCTTTGCGGAGACAAAGGAATCATTCGATAAACTGCTGGAACGGCTTTCAAAAAATATTCCTACAGAAGCAGCTAAGGAAATTAATGATGAATATCAACGCCTGACAGCAATGATAAAGGAAAAATATGATGTCGAGATTGCTTCTCCTTACGAAGTTTTTTGTAATCCAGCCCCACTCACAATCGTCTATACAACTAGAGAGTTTCAACCTTCTGGAGAAGCATTCGACCAAACTTTCAAATTTATAGGTGCTTCCATCTCCACACGATTAATGCAGGATGACTTTGACCTTGATACGATCAAAGGAAAAAGTCCTATTTACATTTCTCTTGGGACAGTTTTTAACCGTGCCATTGATTTTTATAAACTTTGTTTTGCTGCATTTGGAAATAGCGATCATACGGTTGTTATGTCCATTGGGAAGCAAACTCCATTAATTGATTTAGGAGAGATCCCTCAAAACTTTATTGTAAAAAATTATGTTCCACAAACGGAAGTGCTAAAACAGAGTAAATTATTTATCACACATGGTGGAATGAATAGTACCAATGAGGGTTTCTACTACGGAGTTCCGCTCATTGTAATCCCTCAAAGCGCGGATCAGCCGATTATTGCCGGGCAGGTGGCCAATCTCGGAGCTGGTACTACATTACCAATGCAAGGCTTGACTGCAAATCAACTTCGTGATGCCGCAGATCATGTGTTAAATGAACCATCTTTCCATGAAGCTGCTTCAACTATAAGGGAATCGATTCAAAAATCAGGTGGATATCACCAAGCGGTTGATGAGATTTTTGCTTTTAAAAGAAAATACGTTATATAAATAAAGTTCACATTATTTTAGCTACATTAAATACTTAATGTAAAATGATAGGAGAGGAGTGATATCAAATGAAAGCACAAGTGATTAAAAAATTTGGTGATCCATCTGTTTTTGAGATGGCTAAGGTTCATAAGCCTGAGGCAATTCCTGGGCATGTTGTTATTCATGTAAAAGCAACAAGTGTAAATCCAATTGATACAAAAGTTCGATCTGGAGTGGTATCTGCAATTGCACCAGAATTTCCAGCGATATTACACGGCGATGTAGCTGGAGTAGTTGTAGAGGTTGGAGACGGAGTATCAGAGTTCAAGATTGGTGATGAAGTCTTTGGTTGCGCAGGTGGTGTGAAAGGAACAGACGGTGCCCTAACTGAGTATATGCTTGCGGATGTGCAGCTTCTAGCTATTAAACCAAGAAATTTAACGATGGCACAAGCAGCGGCGCTTCCTCTCGTAACGATTACAGCATGGGAGTCACTTTATAATCGTGCGAATATTCAAAACGGCCAAACGGTCCTTATTCATGGAGCTACAGGCGGGGTAGGTCATGTCGCCATTCAACTAGCAAAGGTAGCTGGAGCAAAAGTATATACTACAGCTTCATCTGAGGAAAAATTAAACATTGGACAGCGTTTAGGTGCAGATGTGGCCATTAATTATCGAGAACAGTCAGTGGAGGAGTATGTAATAGAACATACAGATGGAAAAGGGTTTGACGTTGTGTTCGATACGGTCGGTGGCGAAAACCTAGATCGATCTTTCCAAGCTGCTGCCACTTACGGAACCGTATTATCCATCGCAGCACGCTCAACGCATGATTTGTCACCTCTGCATGCTAAGGCACTATCATTACATATTACCTTTATGATTTTAAAAATTATGAATAAGGAAAAAAGGCAGGAATATGGGAACATATTACGAAAAGTAACAAATCTTGTAGAGGAAGGGAAACTTCAGCCTTTAGTAGATGAAAGAGTTTTTAATTTTGATCAAGTAAATGAAGCACATACTTTTTTGGAATCTAATAAAGCAATTGGAAAGATTGTATTGATAAATAAATGGTAAAATTGTTTTTTTTCTAGAATAAGATTTGATTCTAATTGAAGAGCATTACTGGATTTTTGTTGATAGCAGACTCAAAAAGTCAATAAAATAGTGTAAATGTCTGTGTTAATAAAGATTATGGGAGAAACTAGTTAAAATAATGAAGGTATATAAGTTAAAGAATAACTTTAAAGGTTTAAAAAAGGGAACACAATTCTATTTGATTGCTGAATCTGAATTTATTGGAGTAAAAGATTTTGTTTTAAGAACGGAAGACTTAGCTGTCAGGATTTCAATAAATGAAAGGGAACTTCATAAAAATTTTATTTTATTGAAGTATGGTTGAAGGGTTTAAACAGTCAATTCTATTTTAAATTTCTACTAGTTTAAATTAGTCTAATGAGGCTCACTTTAAAAGGTCGTTGAAGGAAAAAGGATGCTATAACGGAAAAATCAGAGCTGCCAATTTTGGCAGCTCTTCTAACAACATCCATCATATTAAGAATCAAAAAAAGCTCCATTCAAGGCCATTGTAATATTACTGGTTAACACTCTTTTTGTTATTAGAGAGATGCCAAGTAAAGAAGTGTTTAATCTTCTCCTCTTTTTTCAGAACTTCGCAAAAAACTTCCGACGCATATTGATTAAAGAACGAACAAACCATTCCTTCTTTTTGTCCACAGCAACTATAAAACGAAAATCTTTTAAATTTTAAATTACTAAAATGATGATACATTTCATAGTTAATATATCCGTTTGGATAAAGATCAACAATTAAATGAAAGTAAGGAAAGGCATTCTTCACCTCAGGCTCTAAGTCCATTTTATCCCAATTTAATTTCACATCAATAAGAAGGCGAATACAATTGTCAAGTTCTTGAACTCCCCAGTCTTGATCTAGTATTGCATATTCCAAATTGATTTTTTTCATAATCTAGCCTCCTAAAATAAGTCCTATTTTAGGCAGCCCAGCCATCATAGTTTAAAACCTTAGACCCGTAGCTTTGCGTCCCAATCTTTCGAAAAGTTTGCCGTTATCTATAAACGATATGTAAATTATATTACAATTTTTTCAAAAATTACAAAATAAAGTTCTACAAATACCGACGTTTTATGAAAAAATTAGAAATCAATTCCCATTTCAAATATATTGTGAGTAGGTGGAAGAAGGGATTCTTGCCAGTAAATCGAATATTTAATTGTCGGAATATTAAAAATGAATGGTGGTGGTTGTATGTCTTCTCCTAGATCTAGGTTTGAAATGATTAATGGAATGGAAGTTCATTTTACAGAATGGGGAGATCCACAGAAACCAGCTGTGGTTTGTTGGCACGGTTTAACTCGAAATGGGCGAGACTTTGATACTTTAGCCCGCCATCTATCCCAAAACTACTATATCCTTTGTCCGGATACAATTGGGCGGGGATTGAGCCAATGGAGTTCTTCCCCCGAAAAGGACTATTGTTTTGAAAACTACAGTAACCTGGCGATTCAATTATTGGACCATTTAGGAATCGAACGGGTCCGATGGGTTGGGACCTCAATGGGTGGAGCCATTGGAATGCGTATTGCTGGAACGCTTAATCATCAGAACCGGATTTCACATTTAGTTTTAAATGACATTGGAGCAGGTGCTTCTGAAAATGCTGTTCAGGATATTGAAGGCATTAAACGAATTATTAGCTATGTAGGGAATCCACCGCAATTTAAAACCTTTAGTGAATTAAAGAAGTATTATCAAACCATTTATACCACATTTGGTCTTTCGAATGAAGAGGAGTGGAATGATTTTACCCAATACTCATGTAGAAGAAGCGATGAGGGTGGAATGAGTCCTGATTATGATCCAAACATTGCTTTGCAATTTCAGCACACAGAAGATCTAAACTTATGGAACTACTGGGAAGCAATTCAATCAAAAATATTACTCATTCGAGGAGAAATTTCCGACGTTCTTCCTCTTGATGTTGCGGAAAAAATGAAGCAAAAACCAAACTGTCAAATGGTAACGATTCCAAAACTTGGTCATGCCCCAGCTTTAAATACGGAAGAGCAAATTAGCCTTATTGAGAATTTTCTTCGGTAAATTGAAAGTTAATCTATTGAATTAGGGATGGATACCCAGGATGTGGCTATGCAAGGTTTAGTTTAAGTATTTTCAATCTAAAAAGCCGAGCATTTTATTTTGAATTGGGATGCTCGGCTTTTTTTCTATAGATGGTTTTATATACATTAACATTTAAGGAGAAATGTCCATAGCTCTAGTTCTTATGGACAAAACTCGTTAAGAGATAAAGTGAAATGTCCGCAATACCGGTTCTTACGGACGAAACTCGTCAAGCGAAAGGGAGAAATGTCCGCAATACTGTGAGCCTTAATTAATAGTAGAAACTTCTATTTTATCATTTTTATGAATATCTTCCGTGCCGGCATCCAATGCAGTCTTGTAATATAAGCATTTATGCTCGATTACTTCCATGGTTTTTTTTAGTTCTTCCATTTGTGCTTCTACATTTGCTTTTCGTTCCATAAACATGTCATATCGTTGTTGCAAAGTGGAATCCCCATCAGAACACCAATCAATGAAATTTTTAATCTCTTTAATAGGCATCCCAGTGGATTTTAGACATTCAATTACTTTTAGAGCGCCGATATCAGATTCTTTAAACATTCGTATTCCGCTAGGTGTTCGTTCTACAAAAGGAATAAGACCCTCCTTGTCGTAGTAACGCAAGGTATATACTGTAAGGTTTAATTCTTTTGCAACTTCGCTGATAGAATAAGTCTTCATCATTTATCTCCCATCCTTTTTGATATGGACTTCGAGTTAACTCTAGGATAGGGAGGATTTTATCACGCTAAATGCTTAATGTCAAAGGTACGTATACATAAAAAGGGAAATTAAAAGGCTAAAAATTTATTCGATTATTTTACTTGACCTAGAGTTAACTCTAAGGATTAATATTGTTTTGCAAGGGGAGAGAAGAGGGTAAATATGATAGAGGGGGAATTTGAACATGAATGAGTCCCGTTTAAAGTGAATCCTCTTGAAAAAATATAAATTATTGGAGGTTTTATTAATGGTAACTGCTAAAGCACGAGCTGTTGATGGTCCAGACCAACCGTTTCGAGCGGCTGAAATTAAAAGACGCGATCTTGATTCCCGTGATGTTCTGATTGAAATTAAATATGCAGGGATTTGCCATTCTGACATCCATACGGCTCACGGCGAATGGGGCCCCGTGAATTATCCACTCGTACCGGGACACGAGATTGCGGGAATTGTCACGGAAGTAGGAGCAGAGGTCACAAAGTACAAGATCGGTGATCGGGTAGGGGTTGGATGTATGGTTGACTCCTGTGGGGATTGTGAGAACTGCCGTAAAGGAGAGGAACAATACTGCCTGAAAGGAAATGTCCCTACATACGCTGGTGTCGACAAATACGGCGAGCCTACACAAGGTGGCTATTCTACCCACATCGTCGTAACGGAGAACTTTGTAGTCAGGATTCCTGATATCATTGGGCTTGATGCTGCAGCACCGTTACTTTGCGCAGGTATTACGACATTTTCACCACTAAACCATTGGGAGGCTGGACCAGGAAAGAAAGTAGCGGTTGTTGGTTTGGGCGGTCTGGGTCATATGGCTGTCCAAATTGCACATGCCATGGGTGCTGAGGTTACCGTTCTTTCACAATCATTGAAGAAAAAGGACGATGGCCTGCAATTAGGAGCAGACAACTACTATGCCACAAGTGATCCAGAAACATTCCAGAAACTTGCAGGAACATTCGATCTTATCGTCAATACTGTAAGTGCTAAGATTGATATTAGTGCCTACCTTTCGTTACTAGCACTGGATGGTACAATGGTCAACGTCGGTGCGCCAGGAGAGCCACTTTCATTAAATGTGTTCTCCCTTATCGGTCATCGCCGTTCATTTGCAGGGTCAATGATTGGAGGAATCCGTGAGACTCAGGAAATGTTGGACTTCTGTGCAAAACATAACATTGTTCCTAAGATTGAAGTAATTTCAGCAGACCAAATTGACGAAGCCTATAAACGCGTCTTAGCTTCAGATGTGAAGTATCGATTTGTAATTGACATCAGTACGATGTAACTTGTGTAAATGAAAGGATGTCCAAAAAGTCTAGCTTTTTGGACGTCCTTTTTTATTAAGCTTTAACCGTACAATCTGAATAAATAAACAGTGACATAGATAGTGTCCTTTTTTCATACTATATTTTGGGGGTGGAAAAATGCCACGAGTAAATTATCGAAGTTCTGATGTTGACTTAATGGCAAGGATGATGAGAGCAGAGGCCGAGGGTGAAGGAAAACAAGGAATGTTATATGTTGGTAATGTTATTGTGAACCGCCTTGTAGCCAATTGTTTAGACTTTAAAGGACTAAGGTCAGTTCCGAATGTAATTTATCAAGTACAAGGTGGAAATTATTCCTTTGAGGCAGTTCAAAAAGGGAATGTATTTTATCAACGATCAAGAACTTCTGAAAGAAGATTAGCAAAACAAAATTTGGATTATTGGAGAGACCACCCGGCGAAATATGCACTTTGGTATTTTAATCCACATGCTCCCTGCCCTCCAACATGGTATGGTCAACCTCAATCTGGACAATTTAAAGAACATTGTTTTTATGAACCAAAACCTGGAACATGTGATAGTGTTTATAGAGGCTAAGCTTACTCGACGAGTAAGCTTTTTTGAGTATTTAGAAATTTACCTAAAAATAAAACTTTTAATGATGAGCCTTTTCAAGAAATAGTCTAATCCCAAAGCCTATCAGTATGGTTCCCGTGAGTCCTTCAATAATATTTTGTGTTTTAGGTTTTTTCATAAAAGTACTAATCTGATGAATTAAATGGACATAAAGTACTGACCAAAGGACGGTCAATACAGTATAAGTGGTACCCATGATAACAAACGGTAAAAAAGTATTGCTTCCAGGGTCAACAAATTGAGGGAAAAAGGTTAAAAAAAGAATTGCAATTTTGGGATTTAAGAGATTTGTAAGGAACCCTTGTTTAAAACAAGATTTACTAGCAAACTTGCTTTTTGTATTCATCTCAGCACTTGCTGCTACTTCCTTGTTCTTTAAAGACCATAATGTCTTAACACCTAGATAAATTAAGTAAACAGCCCCCACATATTTAAAGACAGAAAATATTAATGCTGATTTCACAATGATGGCGGAAAGTCCTAATACAGCAGCAGACGTATGGATAAGAAGGGCACAACAAATACCAAAAAGTGTTTTAAGCCCCCCGGATTTCCCAGCGGTGACCGTATTTTTTGTAGTGATTGCAGTATCGGGACCGGGTAAAATGATAAAAAAAATACACATAAGAACAAACATATAAAAGTTTTCCATTGTAGTATCTCCTTCCTGATTTTGATAAGGTTTGAATATGTAATTCATTATATAAAAAGCGAGAGATTAATTGAAGATTAATCTTTTTGTGATTGTTTAGCTCCGCACCTGTTTTGAATGTTTTAAATTTGCTAAAATTTATATAATCATTTTTTAGAAAAAATTTTGAGATAAATCTACATCCCCCAGGTTTATCCTATTTTGAAAGGAGATAGGCATAAAATGAACAGTCCGATCTAAGTTCTCCCGTAAACAATACTAAATTTGAAATATCGGGGGATTTAGAATGAAATTGAATAAAAATTTTACTTTGTTACTGTTGGGTCATTCGCTTGCAAATATGGGCGATGTCCTATATATCGTCAGTGTTATTAGTGTGATATTCAACTTAACAGATTCTGCAACAGTGTCATCATTCGTTCCATTTACGATTACTTCATCTATGTTTGTTTCCAGCATGTTAACTCCTCTTTTAGTGGGAAAAGTGAATTTAAAATGGTTAATGGCTTGGTCACAAATTGGAAAGACGATTCTGCTTGTTATTTTGGGTTTGATGATAGTAGGTGTTACATCATCTAATTATTATCTAATCTTCTTCATAATTGGATTGATTGCGCTTCTTGACGGTTGTGCAAATCCCATAAGACAAACATTAATTCCACACTATGTTAACAATGATGATTTAATAATAGCTAATGGAATTGCTGAAACAGTTACTCAAATCATCCAAGCAGTAATGTGGTTCGTAGGAAGTCTGTTTTTAATAATATTAAGTCCGCAACAACTCATTTGGCTCGTTGGATGTTTGTTCGTAATTTCAAGTGTTTTGCTAAGTTTATTAGAAACTGTTAGTCATACCTCATCGGAGCAAAAAGGGAAATTAGAACAACTCAAAGAGGGCTGGAAAACATTATTAAATACACCTGTATTGAAAAGAATTGCTTTGATAGACACGTTAGAAACCATTGCAGGGACGGTATGGATTGCGGCGATTTTATATGTTTTCGTTAACGATGCTTTACACGTTGATGAAAAGTGGTGGGGGTTTGTCAATGGTGCTTTCTTTCTAGGCTTAATCATAGGAAGCATTTATTGTATTAAATATCCTAGTTTTGTGGAAAAGAACCTGGGTACTTTAATTTTTGTTGGATCATTCACTGGTTTCATAGTCACCATATTTTTTAGCCTAAATAGTAATCCGCTCATGGCCTTATGTCTATCGCTCTTTATGGGGCTATTTGGACAAATCAAATACATTCCTCAACAAACGGTTATACAAACTAGTGTAACCAAAGAGCAGTTGTCTACTGTATATACCTCATTAAGTGCGATTGGAACGGGGATATTTGGGGCTGGCTCTTTGGTAATGGGGATATTAGCAGACTTGTTAGGGGTAAGAACTGTATTCGTATTATCAGGGGCAATACTAGCTTTGGTAAGTATAATTGTTTATAAGAATAAACAACTGTTTATTAGAAAGGTATTTCAAAAATAACATTATGAAGGAAGGATTTTAATTAACAAAATCCTTCCTTCAAAAATGCGAATCAATAGAGAGAAAAAACTAACTGGAGAATTTTCTGGTTAGTTTTTTGTCGTTAAAAAATAAAAGTAAAAAGATACATTGGGAATGAAAACTAAGTGCAGGGGCAAAGTAAAAGAGTTTCATAAAATCAATTTAGGTGATATAAATGCCTTTCAAGTTCTGGAGAACAGGATATTACTATTAGTTACTATAAAAGTATGGTGGATCCAAAGAAAATAAATAACCTTCTCCTTCCCGCAATTCAAGAAAATATGGAGAAGATTAGTGGAATGAATGATATAAAAAAGTTTATTCCATTTGAGGATCGCTTAGTTACAACTAATCCATTAGATGTGGAAGAAAAACTAATTAACCGGTGTAGGCTTGTTGAATTTTCAAAGTAAAATAATAAAGGGAGCAGAACAAGACGCATGGATTTCAGTTTTATTAGTCGGAATCAGTATTCATCTCATTATTTGGTTACTGTATTTCCTATTAAAGAAATCAAATAATGGGGATATTATGTCTTTACATCAACAAATATTTGGGAGATGGCTAGGAAACATATTAAATATTTTCTTTTATGGATATATGCTTTTAATTGTTTCAACTATAATTAGGTCCTATTTATCAGTTCTGGTTACTTGGGTTTTTCCTAATACCCCTATCTGGTTTTTATCACTTACTATGATTTTTGTGATTTCATATTTAGTTGTTGGGGGCTTTAGGGTTATTACCGGTATTTGTTTTTGGGGGATGCTAATCCCTTCGCTCCTTCTGTTAACGGTATATTTTCCACTCCAATATGCTTACTGGACGAATTTATTACCCGTTTTTAATCACAGTTTAAGTGACTATTTGGTATCAGCAAAAGAAAGTATTTTTATGTACTCAGGACCAGAATTTTTACTTATTTATTTTCCTTTTATTAAAAATAATCAAAATTCCCAAAAATGGGCTCACATTTCACAAATGTATACAACTATTTTATATTTAGTGGTTACCATCATCTCCTTTGTTTATTTTAGTCATGGGCAGCTTGAACATGTTACTTGGCCAACCCTCATGATGTCAAAAATTATCCGCTTTCCATTTATCGAAAGATTTGAATATATCTTTATTTTTTTATGGCTATTAGTAATCCTTCCCCCTTGTTGTATGGCATTGTGGGGGGTGATTCGAGTGTTGAAAGAATCGTTTAAATTTAAACCAAGATTTTCATTATGGATATCCATTATTATCGTTCATTTCATGGTGATTAATGTCAAAAGTAAAGTAGATGCTGAGAAAAGTTGGGACTTTTATGAACATAGTCACCTCTAGCTTTCTGTATATTTATTTACCTATATTGTTTGTGTTTTATCTCATCTTACAAACCTTTAAAAAAGCAAAGAGTAAAACCCAACAACAGTGAAAGACCTACCTAAAAGGACAAAGGGTAGGTAACTTTTTTTGTCTATAAACATAGCATTTAGGACTGATTTTCGATAAAATAAACATTGCTGATTTTCACAATAGTTTTGCATAAATCATCAATGTGAAAATGTCCTTGTGTTTGATAATAAGTTATTAATCATGATATAAGTTTATAAGAAATGGACTTTTGGCATTATATTTTTTGACCGAGTGTTTGAAGTTGATCCATAGTGAGAGGAATTGAGTTTTGAAATGATAGATAATTTTTGGCGTGATTTACCACGGCCATTTTTTGTACTTGCCCCAATGGAAGATGTGACAGATCTTGTTTTTCGTCACGTCGTAAGTGAAGCCGGCCGACCGGATGTGTTTTTCACAGAGTTTACTAACTCGGATAGCTATTGTCATCCAGAGGGCATGAAAAGTGTGCGTGGCCGTTTAACTTTTACAGAAGATGAACAGCCAATTGTAGCTCATATTTGGGGGGATAATCCCGAATATTTCCGTCAAATGAGTATTGGTATGGCAGAGCTAGGATTTAAAGGCATCGATATTAATATGGGCTGCCCAGTACCGAATGTGGCATCGAGGGGGAAAGGCAGTGGTCTTATTCTGCGCCCAGACGTTGCGGCAGAACTTATTCAAGCAGCAAAAGCGGGCGGGCTGCCTGTCAGCGTGAAAACTCGACTTGGCGATAAGGATGTCAATGAGTGGGAGGAGTGGTTAACGCATATTTTAAATCAGGATATTGCGAACCTTTCGATTCATTTGCGGACAAGAAAGGAAATGAGCCAAGTAGATGCCCATTGGGAGCTAATTCCGGAAATCAAAAAATTACGTGACCGTGTCGCACCCAATACGCTACTAACAATCAATGGAGACATTCCTGACCGTCAAATTGGCCTGCAGCTTGCTGAACAATATGGTATTGATGGCGTGATGATCGGACGAGGTATTTTTAAAAATCCATTTGCTTTTGAAAAAGAGCCTAGAGAGCATAGCAGTAAAGAATACCTAGATCTATTAAGACTACAGCTTGATCTTCAAGATCAATATGCGGAAGTACTGCCACGTTCCATTACAGGGCTTCATCGTTTTTTCAAAATTTATGTTAAAGGATTCCCTGGAGCTGCTGAATTAAGAAATCAATTGATGAACACGAAATCAACAGATGAAGTGCGTGCATTGCTTGATAACTTTGGAAAAGGGACGGGAATATTCTAACTAATCTGGCTGCGATGTTGCAGCCTTTTTCTTATTTGACTAAAGAGATCTTTAAGAATGGTAAAACTTAAGACTAGATTGACTGAAAAATGAATGTGTGATAAGTTTTACATTATAACTGACGACCGTTCGGAAGGTGGTATTTATGACTTTTAATCAAATTAAGAATGTTGCACTGAATCATTTTACGAATAAGGGATATGAGGGAACATCGATGGCACATATCGCTGATGATGTAGGAATCAAAAAACAATCCATCTACACTCATTTCAAAGGGAAAGATGAACTTTTTTTACAGGTTTACCGTGAAGTTTTTGATGCCGAATTAAAATTCGTTATTAATTATATAGACAGTAACAAAACACAACCGATTGAGGAATTCTTATATAATTTTCTTTTGCTATATAAAGAAAGATATGAGAAGAACAACATAACAAAATTTTGGCTTCGAATCTCTTTCTTTCCACCTGCTCATCTTTATGAACAGGTTATAGATTCTGTTTATGAGTATCTGGATAAGGTAGAAAAACATCTCCTTTTGGTCGTTGAGAAGGCTATGTTGGAGGGTGAAATTAGCTCAACCATTGACTCACAACGAGCTACTTCTGCATTTTTAGGAGTGTTAGATGGAATATTTGTTGAAATGTTATATGGAGGTTCCGAACGATTAATGAAGAGATTGGATGCCTCTTGGTATCTTTATTGGCGTGGACTTTCGAAGGAATAAGGATATTTTTTGGGGGAATAGGTTATGAAACGAAACTGGGTATTTGTTGTATTGGCTGGTCTTATTGAGGTGTTATGGGCATTAGGATTAAAGCATGCGAGTAATTGGCTTTCTTGGGTTGGTATTGCTCTCCTTATATATATTTCATTTGTGTTATTAATAAAGGCAATAAAAAGTCTACCCGTTGCTACTGTTTACGCGGTCTTTACTGGAATTGGGACAGCTGGGACTGTTGTGGCGGAGATGTTGATATTCGGAGAGGCCTTTAGTTGGACGAAAGTATTATTTATTTTCTTACTTCTGTCTGGTGTTGTAGGCTTAAAGCTTGTCACAACTGAATCTAGTAAGAAAGAAGGTGCAGTGTAATATGGCTTGGATGTATCTCATATTGGCAGGAGCTTTTGAGGTGGTTGGGGTTACAGGTATGAATAAAGTTGTTAAAGACAAAAACATACAGTCCTATATGGTTCTGTTCATTGGATTTATTTTTAGTTTTAGTTTTCTAGGTTTAGCTATGAAAACCCTCCCCGCGGGAATTTCTTATGCCGTTTGGACAGGGATCGGAACTGTAGGCGGGACAATTATTGGAATGCTTTTTTATGGAGAAGCAAAGGATTGGAGACGTATTTTATTTATAGCTCTAATATTAGTAGCAGTCATTGGATTGAAAATGACATCGTAGAATTTAGCAGTAGGTACCATTAGTTTATTGAACTCGAAGAATAAGATTAATTATGCAACGGAGCTGTCATTGTAGCAGCTTTTTTTGTTGGCTAATATATTGTAGCTGTGATGATGAAATAAAGTCTTAAATGTATAACCATATAATAAGTATAGAAAGTGAAAAGGCGTTTTCCACGTTGTTTTTATTTAATATCTCCAACTTTCTTCCTTTAAATAATAGGCTGTTTTCGGAATAATTGGTGTTTTTGGAACCGGTTTAATCATAAAAATCTAAAGAAGGAATTATCATTCTGACATGAGTGCCTTTGGAATCACCAGAGCTGTCCGAAGACGACTGATGTTCGGACATGAGTGCCTATGAAAACACCAGAACTGTCCGAAGAAGATTGATGTTCGGACATGAGTGCCTTTGGATTCACCAGAACTGTCCGAATAGGCCACGAATCGAACACAGCAACAAAGTTTACAATAAGAGCCAAATAATAAAAGGGAAAAGACAAGGTGAGTGAATTTATTGAAAAATAGATTTAAAATAATCGATTTTCTTTTTCGTCAAACGAAAAAAACAAGTCTTCACACAAAAATGATTACAGTATCTAGTGGAGAAAGGATAACCAATTTAACCGTTCACGTTGCAGATACTCAAGAAAAAAGAGATAAGGGCTTAATGTTTGTTAGAAAACTACCCGAAAACGAGGGGATGCTATTTGTGTTTTCAGGAAAAACATATGGCGGTTTTTGGATGAAAAACACCTTAATTCCTTTATCTATTGCATTTCTTGATTCAGACGGGAAAATTCTAAAAATTTTAGATATGGTCCCTTGTAAACAGGATAAATGTCCTACTTATGATCCGGAACTTTTTTATCATTATGCAATCGAAGTTAATCTTGGATGGTTTGAAAAGTATCAAATCAAAGTAGGGGATTATGTAAACCTTGATTAAATCACCACACCTCTATGAGTTCTTAGACGTGTGGTGATTTTTATGCCCATTTTGGTTTCCCTTATCTATTCTTCTCCCTCAATAAGGCTGCGTAGCTTGCCGCCTTATCGGGTGGAGCAGTGAGGGATTTCTCATAACCTTTTTGGAAGCTTTTTTCGTACGCCCTTACAAACCTTTGTCCTAGTTTCCGCTGGGCGGCCTGTACCGCATCCATTTCCGGATGAGCATGAAGGTAGTCGTAGAATTTCTCCCCAGACGAAAAAGAGAGGTATACCTGTCGGAGAAGTCCTATTTTTATGAGGGGCCGTGCTATTTCCATCTTGTTGTCAATGCTTAGTTTGGAGCGCGGCATCTGCTGCCAAGCACGGGAGATCCTGAAGTTGTGACGGTCTTCAAGCCCCGAACGGATTCCTTCATAATATCCTTCTTCCATCCCCATCTGGACGGGGTCCGGCGGAGGCATGCCGTCTGTTTGAAAATCTCCGGTGAAAAGAAGGCAGGCAAATAGGAAAAAGGCTATAAGTTTCCGTGTCACAGCTTTTTCCCCCTTTCTGGTTATTCTCTACTTTAGTTTAACCAGGCATTACCATCCTATGTAGAAGGTAAGGAGTGGAATCAGATGAATCTATTCTGGTTTCAGTTTAGTTTTTTTATTTTAGCTGCTGGGTTTTTGGGAATATCTCCTTTTTTAGATTTATATTTCGACAATTTTCTGCATTCAAAGAAGTGTAAAAAAATTCATTAGAGATCAGAATTATAAAAAGTTTGTTGATTTTATTGACTTTGCCAGTCATCACAGTTGCTAGAGATGATATCAATTTTGGTAAAGTTGTAAATTTGTCAAAAATTGTCCTTTTTTTTAGCTTTAATAACTTTCGCATTATTTGTAAAATATAAAAAAGTTAATAAACAATTGCAGGAATAACTAAATTTATTAGTAAAGTGGAATGAGAAGTTAAGATTATTAGTGAAAAAAGGAGAAAGAACAAAATGTACAAGTATACCATCTATGTAACACATCAAGGTAAAATTTATCAAACCAATGTAATAGCTACCAAAAACCAAACAGAAGAAGAAGTTTATCGTATTGCAAAAGAACAAGTTCTTAAACAATGGGAAAATTAAAGGATCCTAAGATTAAAAGGATTCGAATAGAACTACCATTTGAATAATAGATATTGGATAGCTTCCTTTACTTAAATAACGCGCTGCTAATAGTGGCTTTGAAAGATTTTATGAAGAATACTAATTATTATAAGAGGAGTTGGTAGGTTTATGAAGAATACTAATAACCTTACTTTAGAGGAATTGGAAAGACGTATTGCTCATTTTGAGGAACGTCTAATGGATTTTATTATTACCGAGGAACAAAGAGAGTTAATCAAAGAAAGTTTAAAGGAACTAAAGAATGCTAAAGAGCCCAAGGCTTCCTATACTTTTTAAATAACATAATACTTACAATGATCTTCAACAATCTGGCGCTTTTCCGGAAAGCGTCTTTTTTTAATGAGTTTTAGGCTATTGATAAAATCTTATCTTTGATCTTTACTTTGGTTATACTCATTGATAAGCAAAGTAAAGAAAAGGAGCTATTTTATCTATGGAAAGAATAATATTGTGGTCACTGCTCATAATCGGGATCACGCTATTGATTTATAGCTTAAGAAAACCACCTATCATAAAATGGATTGTAATTTTTGCATTGTCTTCATATTTTTCAACGTTTTTTGGTGTTCTTGTTGTAGAAGAGGAAATGCTCGAATATCCAGTGAGATTTTTAAGTAACTATTTTAGTTCCAGTCTTCTTTATGAATATCTTCTATTTCCAGTTGTTTGTATTTACTTTTATCAAACAACTTATTGTTCAAGATATTTTAACATTGTACTACAAGGTATTTTGTACACCACTGTTTTAACGATAATTGAGATTTTGTTTGAAAGATATACCGAGTTAATAAAATACCATACATGGACATGGAAGTACACATTTATCAGCACCTTTCTTCTAATGTTGTTTATCCGTTTCCTTATGCATTTGATAAACAGGAAAGAAAGAAAATTATAGGTGCGGAAGGGAAAGATCAGTGCTGTCAATAATGGCAGCTTGTTTTTAGGTATAACTCAACACAGCTGAATGGATTGTCCTATGGCCAGACAACCCATTTTTTCTATTATTTATTTAATTCAACCGTTTCATTAATATCTGTCGATTTAGAACTTTGTCCTGTCATGCGTTTATAGAAAAAGGCGATTTTCTTCGTAAAATTACCGGTTTCCCAATATTCAGCTGCTTCCGCCTTTACCTTTATCAAAATAACGTTGGGATCATCATAAGAAGTTTGCATGATTTTTTCATTTGCTTTGCTCCACAATTCCTTTTTCTTGCCTAAATCCTCAATGATTTCTGCTCTTCCACGGACGGAAACATAGGATTTACCTGCATAAGTCACATTTACATCTTGATCATGTAAAATTTCTTCATATTTATTAGTCGCTTTCTTAGTGAAAAACCATAAGTCACCATCAAACTCTATTTCTTGTGTTTTCATAGGACGTGAAACAAGCCCTTCTTCAGTTACCGTAGTCAGCATGGCCGTGTCTACGTCTTTGATTAACTCTCTTAATGTTTCCATTTCTTCTTGTTTCAACATGTTAGACATTTTCATCACCTCATTAAAGTTTACAGTGGTATGCTACCCTTTCCACCAACATTTATTCAGGTATGGCAGATACACTGCTAAAAAGTGGCAGTGTGTGTTTGAAGCTTTCGTAAAGAAAGAGTAAATAAAAATAAATGCTGAGAGGATGAAGAAAATTTGGAACCGTTATAACTTAATTGGACAATAGCTGAACGTTCAGTTTTTAATTTTTATAAAAGAACTATAAAAAAAACAATTCAAACTATTACATATTTGGTGTTACACTGTAAAAATGAGGTGGAATGCAAAACAAGCGCGGGGGTTAAAAGGTATGAAAAAATTGGGAACTCTATACTTTTTCTGTGGAAAAATGGGCGCAGGAAAATCAACGAAATCAAACCAATTGGCGATTGATAAACATGCTGTCCTATTGTCTGAGGATGAATGGCTTTCATCTCTTTATCCGAATCAGATTGCAACATTTGAGGACTATATAAAATTCTCAGCGCAGCTCAAGCCGTTGGTGAAAAAGCATGTCCAAAACATATTAAGTGTAGGTACAGATGTAGTGATGGATTTTCCAGCTAATACTCAAAAACTGCGAAAGTGGTTTTTGGATATGGCGTCAGAGGTCAACGCAAGCCATCAACTAATTTTCCTTAATCTAAATAACGAGCAATGCTTACGTCAAATTGCACAAAGACGTATTGAACAACCCGAAAGAGTAGCTTTTGACACGGAAGTGGTATTTAATCATGTTACTAAATTTTTTGAGACACCAGAAGCATCCGAGGGTTTAAATATTTTGGAGTTTAATGGAAACGGAAAGGAATAACATGATGAAGACCCAGATATTTAAGACCCAATTGATAGGTATGGAGGGAAGGAGCAGGGGGGAATAAAACAAACAATTTAGCAGAGCCGTAAAAAAGACTGCCGGAAAATCCCAAGTTTTTCGGGTTTGTCGACAGTCTGACAACTTAATATTTAATAATAGTAGGTTGGTTCGTTCGTTCCTTTTCAATCTCCTTAAATGAACTTAAAACATACCGTTCTCGTTAGGGGACTCCTCAGGTATGGGTTGTCCGATATCCCACAATTCAACGATTTGGTTATCTTTGAATCGAAAGATATGGACCACTGCCCCTCCGAGATCCTCTGGGTGCTGTCTTACATGTGAATGAACGGCTACGGTATCTTTCTCATGAATCACCAGTTTGACCTCAAAGATTTTGTTCGGATTTAAAGCCGCATTTTCTTCCATTGCAAGCATGAGCGAATCCGCATCTCCGCTGAAATAGGGGTTATGGTGACAAAAGTCGGGACCTACGTAACGCTGGAATGCATCGCGAGCCTTCCCGGATGAAGCGAGCTGTAGAAAAGACACGGCCATCTCTTTGAATGAGAGGTTCGTTGTAATTGGTTGTTCCATACTCATTTTATTCCTCCATTTTTCCTCTTATCGATGTTGATCGAGCAGAATTTGATTTCCGTCTGGATCTTCAATGATCATATGTGCGGGTCCAACAGAGCCTTCATCTGCCTCCGACAGCAATTTTATACCTTCAGACTTTAGTTTCTTTTGGATGTCTCGAATGTCTGTAAACTTTTCGAGATTCTCTGCATTTGGATTCCATCCTGGATTAAATGTCAGAATGTTTTTTTCAAACATCCCTTGAAATAGCCCGATGACGCAATTTTCATTCTTCATAATCAGCCAATTTTGAGTAATATCACCGCCAAAAGCTTGGAATCCTAGTTTTTCGTAGAACGACTTGGATAAATGAATGTCTTTCACGTTTAAACTTACAGAAAATGCTCCTAGTTTCATATAATCTCCTTGTTTAAGTAATGTGGGTAAATCAAATTATTTAATTTAACTATAAATGAGAATATTGAAATTCACAACATTTTCCATTAAGTGTAATGGAAAATCCCATAGGAACGATCACTTCTAAAGTATTAAAATAGAATTTTATCTGGCTGCACGTTATTAAAAACATAATTTTACTTATTTTCACTATCGTCTATCCATTTTTCAAATTTAGATTCAAAGTTCTTCCTTTCTTCATTCGACATTATCAAAGGAGATATAACCATATAACCCAAGATTCCTGCTGTTATAGAAAAAAAGAAATTCGCCATTAAGCCCATATCTTTTTGCCAAAGAAATAAAAATCCGAATACAATACCTCCTATTAAAATACTTAAAATTCCTTTTAAAAAAGCTTTATCCAATGCTACACCCCAATATAATAATAAAATTTTTATTTTTCTTCACATCAATTATACTATGGATGTTAAAATCTTCTATTTTTTTATTAAAGTTTTTTCTTCAGCATATAGCTACAATATTTACGAAAAAAGTCCAAATTATTAAAGGGGGAAAATATTTTTAATAGAGGTGTGAGGAAAAAGAATGATAGGAGGAGAATTTTAACTGACAGATTGGTAATACTATCTCCATCATTTGGGGGTGGTTTGATAAAAATGTTAAAAATTCTAACGGTATTGTTAGTCCTAGTTTTTTCTCACTCTGGAATATTACAGGCACGAACTTTTACAAAAGTATCCTACCCGTGTAGCGTGGTACTTCATCCAGTTAAGGATATTCCCAATGCAAAAGGTACTACTTTAATCACCAAGGTTAAAAAACCATATACATCTTCACCAACGAGTCCTGTTAGAGAACGAAAGGGCGTAGGTATCTATGCGGATTGGCTTCCATTACCCTCTTCATTTGGACTGTATGACCAATATGAGGGATTTGCACAAATAAAAGGCGAAATCAGTTGGCGGTTTAAGCTGTATTTAGTTAAAGAGAACGCTCCAAGATGGTTTGGCGGTAATCCATGGGTGGGTAAAATTGATGAGATTTCAGCGGAACTACCAGTTAATACAAGCGTAGAAGTACGTCTTTCAAATTCGAAAACTAACAAATTAGGACCGGTTATTTTACAAAACACCCTTCACGGATGCCATAACTAGAGAATAATATTCCCCCTAATAATTGGTATTTATAGTATAATATTTTTAAATAAATTTAGGGGAAATGCTCAATGAAATTTATTGCTTATCCGATTAGTGCCTTAATTATTGGAATTTCAATAATCATAAGTGCATCAATCTTAAAGGGAACTTTTTTTACAGATCAAAATGATTCTAGTAATAAAAATTCTTCAATGCCGGTTTATTCTATGAATACTCCAAATATCATGACGAAAAAACAACTTTCGGAATATCTCCAAGTTAACGAAGAAACGATTGACGTTATAATGAAAGAAGATTATAAACAAAAACTTTTAATGGGTGGCACTTATGAAACCTACATGTTTCTCCCTTATTTAAAAATTGACAACCAAGAACGATATTTAAAGTCAGAAATCGATAAATGGTTAAAATATCAAAATGATAATCCGCTTAATTAATAGGTAATAAATTTGACTTCCATCTAGGTCTTCGATGTATTGAAATTCACAACATTTTCCATAAGGTGTAATGAACAATAAATGACCCTTAAAATTTTAGAGCATTCCTTTGAAAATAAGGAGTGCTTTTTAACTTTTTATCAGATCGGAAGAATGCTTTAACCAATAAAAACATAATTATAATCATTAATTATTTATTGTAAAACGATAAAACGGATGGTAAAATCATTTCAATAGAAAAAGAAATATCGCTTTTACAAAATTAGAATCAAATTCATAAAAGGGGAGTTACGCATGAATTTAACCATCCAAAGTGATTCTCAGAAAAAACCTTTGAAGATACAAATGATTAGATCACTTAAACAACTCGTTCGTTTTGGCTGGGAGCAAGCCCTATCATGTTTGTTTCCTGTCGTTATTTTTGCATCTTTGGCTATTACACAAATCATCCCACTTCCTTTTCTGCCGCGGTATGACTGGCTGCTCATTATTTGCCTTATGATGCAGTGGGGGATGGTGCGTTCTGGGCTTGAAACACGGGATGAACTTAAGGTGATCACTTTGTTTCACCTTATTGGACTTACTCTTGAACTTTTCAAGGTGCATATGGGCTCTTGGTCATATCCGGGGGAAGGATTTTCTAAAATTTTTGGAGTCCCTTTGTATAGTGGTTTCATGTACGCGAGTGTAGCAAGTTTTCTATGCCAGGCGTGGAGGAGGCTTAAGGTTGAATTGGTGAAGTGGCCGCCGTTTTTGCTGGTAGTCCCTCTTGCCGCTGCGATTTATTTGAATTTTTTCACCCACCATTTTTGGTTGGATGTTCGTTGGTGGTTAACAGGACTTGTCATCATCGTTTTCTGGCAATCGTGGGTCACATACGAGGTTGGTGGAACGCATTATCGCATGCCTCTCGCGCTTTCATTTGTACTCATTGGATTTTTTATATGGGTGGCTGAAAATATCGCAACGTTCTTTGGAGCATGGGAATATCCAAACCAAACCGATGCATGGAGTCTCGTTCATTTAGGAAAGGTGAGTTCCTGGCTCTTATTAGTAATCGTTAGCTTTCTGATCGTAGCGACCTTAAAGCAGGTTAAAGGGGAAAATTCCAACAGGATAGGGAAAAGCAATAGTAACAAAAGAAATAGAATCCACGATGAGATAGAATAACCATTCAGACTGATCTTCTTGATAATAATCCCTTAGGTATTAAAAACTTAAGGGATTTTTTATCATTAGAGCGAATGGTTAATGCAATCTTAACCATGCATATAAGATTCAATCAAACACCCATTGACAAAATGAACTGTAACGATTATATTTACAGTATGATAACTGTAATGGTTTTTGTTACATTTAATATGTTGGGCAGAATATTACTAAGGAGTGTGTATGGCGATGGTAACTTTGTTTACGACACCAAGCTGTGGGTCTTGCCGAAAAGCAAAAGCTTGGCTTGAGGAACATCAAATAGACTATATAGAAAGAAACATCCTATCTCATCCTCTTACAATCGATGAAATTAAATCGATTCTTCGCATGACAGAAGAGGGGACGAGTGAAATTATTTCAACGAATTCAAAGGCGTACCAAGATTTAAAGGTAGATATTGATACACTTCCGCTTAATCAATTGTATAAATTAATCATCGAACATCCCAAAATGGTACGCCGGCCAATTATCATGGACGAAAAAAGATTACAAGTGGGCTATAACGAAGATGAAATTCGGAGTTTCCTGCCGAGGAGAATTCGAAACTATTTGTATAACGAATTGCAGAAAGAAGCAAATTAAGGCAAAAAGCATTGTCTTTACAAGTAAAATTTACAAAAGGAGGAACAACAGATGATTGAAGTATTCGTAAAAGTATTATATAAAGATCGAAATTACCATACCAATGTCATAGTGGAAAAAGAGATGACCTGGGAAAAAATTAAACAGATTGCTGAAGAACAAGTAAAAAAGCAATGGGATGTTTAATGTAATAGACATAGTTAACGACATGCTTGACTAGTTAATCTGTAATGTTTATTATTACAGTAAGTTATGAACTTTTAAAATAGATGAGAAGTTTTTTGTCTTAGGAGGCAAGCTAATGAATAGTGATTTTACTCTTGCCATTCACAGTTTAACATTTCTTGCGTTACAGACGGACCGCATGTCCACTAGTGATGCGATCTCTGAAAGTGCTGGCGTCCATCCGGTTCGCATTCGAAAAGTTCTAAGTTTATTGAAAAAACATGGATTTATTAAATCCAAAGAAGGAACCGGCGGAGGATTTATTTTTGCGCTTGACTTAAGTGAAGTAAATCTTTGGGATATCTATAAGATCACCTCTGAAGGTGCACTGCAGCCCAAATGTCCTGAATCCAATGAAAAATGTATTGTCGGGGCAAATATGCAAAAAGTCTTATGCAGCATTTTCTTTGGTGTAGAAGAACACATGGGAGAATATTTAAGGGACTATACAATCAAAGAAGTCGTCGATCTTGTTAAAAAGCGCTATTAACCGATAATTGGTTGAATACTTCTTTAATGGAAATGTAATAAAAAAGATTACAGATTAATTTACGATGCATATCCTGGTATTAAACGAAAAAAACAAGAAGGTGAAAAACGATGTTCTTATATAATAATACAAATCTAAAAACGGGTGATTGGATTAAGGCAGAATCCCGGAAGGGTGAATTAATTATTGGTTATATTGATTCACTTTCACCGGAAGGTCTAGAAGGTGTTGTGAAAGTAACCGTTGTTACGAGTGACAATAAGCAAGCAATTGGAAAAACCATCCCTATTCTAAGTAAACGGGTGAAAAAACTGCCCGTTTCAAATGTAACCAATAAGGCACAAATTGAATTTCTCCTCGATCTGGCTTTATCAACGGGAGATAAGGAATGGTTTTTGGCGCTTTCTTCAGAGTTAAACGCAATGAAACAGCTTGCCAATGGAGTACATTAAGCCTTACTGAGATTCAGGGCAGGTTTGTAAAATAGGATAATAAATCAGGAAAATCAAATACGGATAAACTATATCCATAACGAAGGTAAGGTGATATAAAAGAACTTAGTGTCCGCATATCTCCTTACCTTTTATTTAATGTTATTTAGTATGGGAGGATATTGAGCGGTCAATGGATGAAGGCGGTTCCTCCATCCAACCATGCTTCATTAAAATCGATCCTCCATCTTTTGCAAAATCAAATTGGATCTCTCAAATTCCATTTTGATTTAAAATATTTGGTAAAACTTGATAAAGAAATATAGGCACTTTATAACTTATTTACGGGAGTTTTTTTTCCTAATAGAAAGGTTTTTTCTAACATTTATAGAACATGTATAGAACATGTAATTATATCTGTTAAGGTGGGTGTTTGGATGCTTCAACACGAATATGGATGGGTTCGACAGACGAGAGGAACACTGTTAGATTTTTGTGGGAAAGTAGATTCTAATCATTTTACACAAACAAATGGTTTTGGTTGGCAAAGTGTAAGAGACACATTGGTTCATATAGCAGATTGCTATGTTGCATGGCTTGGCTCATTTGTTTTGCTGAAGACAAATAAACCACTTACTCCAAGGGAAGAATTACATAATCTCAGTTTAGAGGAAATAATATCACGGTTTAATCAAGTAGATTCAATAGTGAATGAATTAATTGAACAACAAGGACATAAATTAAACGTGCCAATTGAAAGAGAAATCCCTTGGAGAGAAGCATCTGAACTAGTAACTATTACTCCCGGTAAATTGCTAATGCACACTATAACACACGAGTTTCATCATAAGGGACAAATAGTAGCCATGATCCGTCAAATGGGTTATGAGCCCCCAAATACAGATGTTTTAGGAACAGAAGATTAATATTTTCTAGACGTAATTGGGCGATGTATAATGGACATTGCCTTTTTTGTTGAATAAGTTTGTGAAAGTTCCATTTCCTCCAAACAATCCAAATAGTGTGGTTAATCTTTCACAGATATTTTTTCATAGTTCCTTGGAAGACAGTGGTAAGAACAGCTTAACGCCCCGTTTATTAAATGGCAGGATTTTTAAATCTGCTATTAAATGACTGATGTAACCAGCCAAACACGAATAGAAAACACCATCAATCCCGATTGAAGCTTGGAAGTTGGAAGCAATAATCCCAAAGAACACAGTGCCTAAAACCGAATGAGTATAGCTGCGATGAGAAGTAAAGGAGGCAATGACTATATAAATCCCTAGCAGAATTAACCATAGCTCCCCTAAAGAGAATCCGCCCGCCAGGACGGCAATTCCTGTGATGGTTAACATATGTCTTTGCTTAATGAAGGATGCAACCAAGACGATTAAACAGCCGATTCCAATCCCCAGACATCTATCTACCAATGTTTTTTCAAAGAAACTATATAGAATCATAATCATTCCAATGATCATCGCAGAAAGTCGAATCACTTTATGCGACAAAGTAATTTTTTCACGAAGCTTCCCGTCAATATCAAGATCAGGCATTAATCCTGAGACGCTACCTAATCCTACAAACAAAAGTGTCGCAGAAGAAGAAGTATGAAATGTATTCGCAACAATAAATCCAGTTGCTGCCCCAATTACTGCGTGTGATGTACCATTCAATTAAATTCCACCTCTATAAATTATTTATGTAGAAAATCAAATCCGACATAACTATTGTACAACAAAACATTTGTTCTGTTTAGAGGTTTGTAGATTTTAGGTAAACTTTATGGATAATTAACATCAGCAGAAGTAATGGTAGTTAAAATAACAAAAAACACGCTGTGCTAACTCAACGTGTTTTTTGCAACCTTCTTTTTTGATCATTATGAATCGACATTATTAATTGCCAGAAAGATTTAAAAATAGTCCGTCTAGCGGGTGCGGATAACGAAATTGTACTACTTCTCCCTTTGGAATTTCTGGTTTGACAACTACCGTGTGGCACTTTTCTTGATTTTCTTGAAAATTTGCTATTATTTGGTCTAAATTTCTCCCATCAAAATATGGTGGATAGTTTGAATCTAATTGCATACATTTTCTCTCCTCTTAATTGAGGCAGCACAGCCATCATAGTATAGAACCTTAGACCTGTAACTTTGCGTCCCATTCTTTCGAAAGGTTTGCCTTTATCTAGTTTTGGTATTAAAGAACTAGATTAATAGTACTATAAAAAATATAAGAAACGAATATAAATAATTCGAAAAAATTCGACAATAAATGATAAAATCCAGTGATAAGAGGATAAAATACATTTTGCATTCAAATCCCTGCAGGGGTTCGTGATTCATTTCGGGTAGGGTGGGGGAGTTAAGCTTTATTCCTTCTTTCCATTTCCTCCGAAAATAATTTGACCTTCTGCATTATAAACCGTTACCTTTACTGGCAATGTAACTTTATCTTTCTGAAAAACAGCATACCAAACCCATAAGTGATCACGAACCAAAAACCTGTTTGGCTGGATGTTGCCTTCACTATTTATTACAATGGTTTTCGCCTCGTCTTCTGCAAAACCATATATAACCGACAAATCTTTTTGGATATGATTTTTAGCTCGCCAGTCTATTGGTCCTCTCTCGACTTTCTCTTCCTTGAACTCCTGGAAATCCATCATTGGAAAAACGAATTGTTTAAATTTAGTAAACTCTTTATTTGTAAGCACAGGCGAGATTCCAGAACTGTTCTCGGCAAAAACTAAATTAGAATGAGCATCAAACAAAAGAATTTTTTGGCAGTCTCCAAATTGTGCTGTTACTCTTTCACAGATACTTTCTTCCAAGGAGGTAGTAGGAATATTAAGTTTAGCAGGAATTGCAGGTTTTGTTGGCCGTAATGACAAAAAATAAATTACCGCACCTAACCCTATACAGAGTACAGCTATTAAAATTTTTTTATTCATCCCAATCTCCCCTAATTGAAAATAATTTTTAAGTACTAAGTCAATTATATGATAAACTACACGCTGCCTAAGACATAGATTTAATATAAATGGATTTTAATTGGAATTTAATGGTATAATGGGGGTGGCTGTAGGATTTTGGGTAAGGGGGAGTATCAATGTTATCGCGTCTCATTCAGTTTGGAATTGCCATTATGGTTCTCGTTTTTTCTATGTAACCTAGGTGCGTTTCTTCATATGTAGAACGCTTTTTTATTAACGCAGCACGGCTGTTGAAATTTGATAGAGTATTGGCGGATGCTTTCTGCCAACATTCACCTAGGTTCAGGTGTCCGATTAAAATGGGCGATCCGCCTTTTCTATTTTTTAACGGTTTTCAATATATTTTACAACATCACCGACCGTTTGGAGCGTTGCTGCAGTTTTTTCACTAATTTCAATCGCGAATTCATCTTCAATTTCCATCGTCAAGTTCACCATATCAAGCGAGTCTGCTTCGAAGTCGTCTTTAAAAGATGCCTCTAATTTGATATTCTCCATTTTCACACCGAGTTGATCGGCAATAATCGGCTTTAACTTTTCAAATATGGTCATTTGGTATCCTCCTAAGTATACATAGGCACCATTATAACAATCATATTCTAAGTGTAAAACATAAAAGTATAGCCAATTCCGGCGGACATGTGACGAATGAGTTGGAAACAATTCGTATGGAATAACTTCCAATGGATCGGCTGTCAAAGGAAACACCAATTATCAGCTAAGTTTCACAATGGATAGTGATGCGGCATTTATACCTTGTCCCCCTAAAACCGGTAAAAGTGTATCTGTGGTCGTACCAATATTTCTTAGCTCAATGGTGGATTTTTTGGAAACATGGATAATTGCTTGTCCTATAAGCATGAGAGTCGCATTATTCACTTGCCTTGTTATGCCAAACTTTGTGAGATTTTCTGGCTCAGAAGAATCGCCTAAGAAAATACCATATACAGAAGTGGAAGCAGGTCCATCTATGAGTAATGTATATTCGATCTTATAGTCTCCCGATTTCAAAACTTTTATTGTACTGCGATTCGTGGAAAATCGTATATTTTTCAATGAACCATGTTGATTAAATCGTATATTTTCCTGGGGATTTACTAAAATCGGCTCGGTTCCTACGAGTGTAAAATAGCCATAAGCTGCTGAAGAATCATGCCTATTTCGATCAGACATTATTAAATCACCACCTTTTTAATCTACTAATATAGGATATTAGAGATTGTAAGAAATGCTTGTACAATTGTGTAACTTGAGATTTCTATCCTCATTTGGGTTGGCACGAGATGTGTATTCTAAATTGCGAAACAAAAGGAAGTACTTTTAGTTGCAAAACGTATGTTAACTGTTAATAAATCGAAAAAATAATTGTATAATAATGGTAAAAGGGGAGAGAGTATGGTGAATACATTTAAAGAGAAAAGAAAGGCCCGAAGAGACAAAAGGAAAGAAGAAGGGAAGGAATCCATTTGGTGGGAAGTCCTTGATATCTCTTTGGATTTAGTGGAATTAATTGGGCCAATTCTTATTCGGTCTGCTCGGTCAGTTACTAAATTTTTGGACCATCATTAATTACATACTAAGTGTGTATAATTACGTGCTGCTTGAAAATGATCATCATAAGTATATGGCTTTAGCTCTATATAACAGGGGCTAAGGCCTTTTTCTCGTTTTTTTAGGGGCTAGTATACTTGTACATCTATTTTCCTATGATATATAAATCATAATTCCTAGGCAGAATATTTGAATGTTACTCAAACATATATTATAATTTAGTTATGTAACATTGAAGGAGAGTAATGATTCGTTGGAAACAGTGGATGCACTTAGAGACTTAGAACAAATAAATGCCATGAAAAATTACCTTATGGAACATTCATATAGGGATTATTTATTATTTGTTGTTGGAATAAATACAGGGCTTAGAATATCTGAACTGCTACTGATTAAGGTAAAGGAACTTTTTAATGGGGATGGGGAAATGAAGGATTTTTATCATTACTCTGAACTGGAGAGTGAAAGGAGGAAGTCGGTTTATTTAAACAAAAGAGTGAAAGAAGCGGTAAATTCTTACTTAGACCAGGTCAACAGTGAACAACAAATTTATTTATTCCAATCTCGTAAATTTAAACAACCGATTACACGACAACAGGCCTATCGAATCATCCATGATGCAGCTGTTAAGGTAGGTATTGAAGGAAAAATCGGGACGAATTCACTAGCAAAGACCTTCGGATATCATGCCTTTAAACAAGGTGTCTCGATTGCACTCTTACAAAAACACTTTAACCATTCCACACCATCGGAGACTCTGAAATTTTTAGGAATAACAAAAGAAGACCTGATTACCACACAGATCGATGTAAATTTATGAGTAGAAAAAATCTATTGGAGAAAAAGTCAGAGATACAGATGAACAGAAAAGGGAAGAGAGGAAATATATGCCTACAAACAACATACATAAAACTAATAAACTAAAATTTATTCTGCGCGGATTAATGGTCATTATCGGGGGATTAATCGCTGCCTATGGACTAGAAACGGTTCTCATTCCAAACCACGTATCTGATGGAGGAGTGACGGGTCTTAGTATCGTAGGTTCAGAATTATTTGATTTACCATTAGGTGTTCTCATTGCTGTGATCAACATTCCCTTTATCTGGTTAGGATATAAGCAAATTGGAAAAAGTTTCGCGTTATTTTCGATTATCGGGATTGCCTCCCTAGCGGTTGGAACCAGTCTCTTGCACCATACCCCTGCTATTATTGAGGGAGATACATTGTTAGTGACAGTGGTTGGCGGTATTATCCTTGGATTTGGGATGGGGTTAGCCTTAAGGAATGGCGGTGCATTGGATGGAATTGATATGCTGGCCGTTCTCCTATCTCGAAAATTACCGTTTGGTACCAGTGACCTCATTCTTTTCTTAAACATATTTGTATTTATTTTCGTTGGCATCGCATTTGGTTTACAAGGGGCGATTCTATCGGCCATTGCTTACTTTATTGCTTCGAAAGTGATTCACATTGTAGAAGAAGGGTTAAGCGGCTCTAAAACCTTCAATATTATCACCACTCAGCCTGAAATAATGGTAGAGACCATCCGCGATCGTTTAGGCCGAAGTGCAACGTATAAAGAAGCTTATGGCGGCTTTTCCCATGAAAAATTTAAAGAAATCACCTGTGTCATTAACCGCTTAGAAGAAACAAAATTAAAAGAAATCATCAATGAACTGGATCCAAAATCCTTTGTTACCGTATATGACGTAGCAGAGGTGAAGGGCGGAAATTTCAAAAAGCATAACATTCATTAGCTGAATGGGTGAAATCAAAAAGAAGAAGCAATTGAAAATATGGTTTTTTACTTAGTTTTTAAACAGTTACAGCTCAATAAGATGCATGCTGCTGTAGTTTTGTAAAGAAAAGGATGCAAAATTTGTCGACAAATAGGTGAAAAAATTAAAATTATAGTTTATAATCATTTAGTCATAGAAATATATCATTGCATGTATGCAACCGAGGTTCTAGCCCCCCTCATTAAAAAAACTAAGATGAAGCAGTACTTCTATCTTGGGGTACTGTTTTTTCTATTTGAAAGGAAGTATAGTGAGAAATGTTGAAAAATGAGAAGGCCATTGTGGTATTTAGTGGTGGCCAAGACAGCACCACTTGTTTATTTTGGGCCTTAAAACAATTTAAAGAAGTAGAAGTCGTTACGTTTGATTACAATCAAAGGCATAGTTTAGAAATTGAATGTGCCAAAAATATAGCCAATGAGCTTGGTGTAAAACATCATATTTTAGATATGGCCTTACTTAATCAATTAGCCCCTAATGCGTTAACGCGTTCAGATATTGAAGTGACTGATGGCGGTGAAGGGGAACTTCCCTCCACATTTGTGCCAGGTCGAAACCTATTATTCCTAACTTTTGCAGGTGTTTTAGCTCGTCAAGTTGGAGCGAAGCATTTAGTCACAGGTGTTTGTGAAACAGATTTCAGCGGTTACCCAGACTGCCGTGATATTTTTATTAAATCATTGAATGTTACGTTAAATCTTTCGATGGACGATAACTTTGTCATTCATACCCCGTTAATGTGGATCAACAAAGCACAAACATGGGCACTAGCGGATGAATTGGGCGCATTAGAGTTTGTTCGTGAAAAAACATTAACTTGCTACAACGGTGTGATTGCGGATGGATGCGGCGAATGCCCAGCCTGTGTGTTACGAAAAAGAGGGCTTGAAGACTTTTTAAATGGGAGGTTTTAACGATGGGTTTTCGTATCGTTGATAAACTTCAAAAAATAAATGAGGACATTCATCCACATCAATTAAAATATCATCAAAAACGTGTACTAGTAAGCAAAGAGTTTACCTTCGATGCTTCGCATCATCTGCATTGTTATGAAGGGAAATGCAAAAATTTGCACGGTCACACGTACAGGGTTATTTTTGGAATCAGCGGTTTTGTTGATAATCGCGGCCTAATGATTGACTTTGGCGATATTAAAGAGATTTGGAAAAATGAAATCGAGATATTCCTTGATCATCAATATTTGAATGAAACCCTTCCATCGATGAATACGACCGCAGAAAATATGGTGGTTTGGATTTACGAGAAAATGAAGGAAGCATTAGAAACAGAAGAGCGGAAGGAACATTATCATGGAGCAAGAGTGGAATTTGTCCGTCTCTTTGAAACTCCGACTAGCTATGCTGAAGCGCGAAGGGAGTGGATGGAGGAATGAGCAAGATTCCTGTTCTAGAAATTTTTGGCCCCACCATCCAAGGAGAAGGGATGGTCATTGGTCAAAAAACAATGTTTGTAAGGACCGCCGGCTGTGATTATTCTTGCAGCTGGTGTGATTCTGCTTTTACATGGGACGGCAGCGCCAAAGAAGATATTCAGCAAATGACCGCGGAAGAAATTTGGGCTGAATTAACAAGCGTTGGCGGTGATAATTTCTCGTTTGTGACGATCTCCGGGGGAAATCCAGCACTGCTGAAGAATTTAGATGGGTTGATTGATTTACTAAAAGAAAAAGACATCAAGATTGGGATCGAAACACAAGGGAGTAGATGGCAAGACTGGTTCTTAAACATTGATGAACTAACGATTTCACCGAAACCGCCAAGTTCCAATATGATCACCAATTTTGAAATCTTAGATTCTATTTTTCAAAATTTAAACGACAATGATTTTAAACATCAAGTGAGTTTGAAAGTCGTCATCTTTGATGAAGACGATCTTGAATATGCGAAAAAGGTTCATCATCGTTACCCAGAGATTCCTTTTTACCTTCAGGTGGGTAATGATGATATTACGAATATGAATAACAATGAATTGATTCAAAAACTTCTGAATAAATATGAGTGGTTAGTTGATTGTGTTGTTTTAGACCCAGCGTTGAATGATGTTAAAGTATTGCCGCAATTGCATGCCTTGCTTTGGGGAAATAAGCGAGGCGTGTAAGAGGTTAGAAAGAGAGTAGGGAAAGAATGAGAATCATATTATATTTAATTTCCATCGTAACGGCGAACGTGGTTACGGCAGCTTTTGCCCCATTGCAGATGGGGGTATTTATTGTCCCAATGGGTACCTTATTTATCGGAGCCACGTTTATCTTTCGAGACTTGGTTCAAAATAAATATGGAAGAAAGAAGACTTATATTTTCATAGGAACAGCTTTATTCCTTTCTGCGGTTGTATCATTCATTTTAGGGGATACACTGATTATCGTCTTAGCTTCGGCTCTCTCGTTTGCTGTGGCAGAAACAACAGATACAGAGATTTATTCAAGATTGAAACTGCCGATGAGCTGGAGAGTTTTTTATAGTGGAATCGTCGGGGGCTTATTGGATTCGGTGATCTTTGTCATCATTGGCCTTAGCCCGCTTGGAGCCAACTTCTTACCATGGGAAGCCGTGCCAGCAGCTATTCTTGGGCAAGTCATCGTGAAAACGATCATCCAGGGAATCGCAGCAGTAATTTTAAGCCAGGTAACTACCTCAATGACTAAACATGCACTGTCAAAATAATGTAAAATAAAGCTCCAAACCATGTTCAATCGGTTTGGAGCTTTTTGATAATCGGTGCAATTTATAGTAGATATAAAACAACTTTAGATCGCATAGGATTGTTTTGATTTAAGAAGATATTGTTCGATAAACTGAGCTAATCCATCATTTTCGTGGTGTCCTGTAATAAAATCAGCCGCCGCTTTAACCTTTTCACTTGCGTTCCCCATGGCTACACCAGTACCTACATGACGAAGCATCTCGATATCATTGGGTCCGTCTCCAATAGCGACAACTTCATTAGGACTGATTCGATATTCACGAAGGAGGCTTTTTAAAGCAGACCATTTCGAAACATAAGGTGCAAGCAATTCAAACCCGTCATTCCAATTGATGACTTCTGCTTCCTTGTTAAACAAAGCGGAAATGTTTGGACAAGGTGTACCTGTTCGAACACTATATTTAAGTACATCTTGATAAGTTGCCTGTCTTAAATCTCCAATATAATGTGGCGGAATCCGCCCCACTTGTGTCCAATAATCAATTTCTTCATTTGCCTTCTTGCAATAAACCCCATTTGCTGTATGGATAATAACATTCCAAGCACTTTCAGCTGTCACATGGTGGAATCGTTCATCGTTCAGTCGGACGGTTTTCATTTGTATTGTTTTTCCTGAATCTGCATCGTGAATAGCGGCACCATTCAAACAAATCATCGGTGTTCGTAATCCAAGTTCTTTATGGTAAGGAGCTGTTACTTCATAGTGTCGACCAGTAGCCAGAAACACCTTGACCCCCTGATTCATGAGCGTATTAACGGCTTCCTTATTTCGGCTGGAAATGTTATTTGAGGCTTTTAGTAGAGTACCATCCATATCAATAAACATTGCACGCACATTCATTTAGATTGCCTCCTCATTCGTTGTTAATCCAATCATAACATCTGAATATTAAAGTCTTGTAAACTCAGTGTATAGATTAAATTAAGTTTAAGTAGAGGCTAATGAAGAATCTAAAGACGGAGGGGCTTATGTAACTTCCCTTAAACCCTTCCATTCATGAATCTCTCGAATACCTTCCTCACAAACTCCATAGGCACGCCAGGAACAAGTTTTACACACAATTTGAATATCGGAGGGGACGACAAACTTTCTGATGCATGATTCAATGTCCTCCCAGTTCAGAACTTCTCCGACTTTAAGTCCAATTTTATCTAAAATAACTTGATCTCTTTCATAAATATTGTCGTCCTGGCAGTGGTATTGACCAGAGTTGGGGTATTTTTCACACAATTGATCGGGACCCTTAACAATCTGAATTAACGTCTTTGGGTTATTTCTCAAGGTTTGATGCAATCGAGTCATATTTTTTACGTATTCTTCTGAATAGCCCATTCCCCGATAGCCCAACAGGCAAAAAAGATGATGGCCTCGTAGATTAAACATCATTCTCCTCCTAGTTAATAGATGTTAACTATAAAAAACGTCGAGTTAACATTGCTTTTTTTCATCATACCATATCATACTTGTTGTTTGCGAGCGACTGTTTTTTCATAAAAATATATTTTAAAATACTTTCATGGACTAAAGTAGGTTCCTTAATTTTTAGCGGATTTATTACACAAACAACTGGTTTATTTCTGCATTGTATGTGGTGATTGATCCTTTTATTGCATGGATTTTTATTAGGAGGTAAAACATGGATTACATTTCACCGAAAGAAGGGGTGTTAAAGCTGAAACCGTGGCCTAAAGGTACCATAGCTGCGGGTCGGCGTCATACTGTAGGGCTTAAATCGGATGGTACGGTGTCGGCTGTGGGTGATAATAAATATGGCCAATGTGATCTAAGCGGTTGGCGTGATATTGTGGCGGTCGCGGCGGGTGACTGGCATACGATCGGTCTTAAATGGGACGGAACAGTGAAAGCTGTGGGTAACAATCGGTATCGCCAATGTGGTGTAAGGAACTGGTGCGATATTGTGGCGGTCGCGGCGGGATATCTACATACCATTGGTCTTAAATCGGATGGGACTGTGACGGCTGTCGGTTTGAATAAACATGACCAATGTGATGTAAGCGGATGGGGAGGTATTGTGGCAATCGCGGTGGGTAGTAATCATACCGTTGGCCTAAAATCGGATGGTACGGTGTCGGCTGTGGGTTGGAATAAGTTTGGCCAATGTAATGTTAGTGAATGGCGTGAGATTGTGGCAATCGCGGCGGGTTGTGCCCATACCATCGGCTTAAAATCGGATGGCACGGTGGTAGCAGTGGGTAATAATGAATATGGTCAATGTGATGTAAGCGAATGGAGCGGGTTATTGATTTGAAAAGTCGGTTAGTTAAAACCATCCAAAATTTTGCCTATGTAAGAAGTAAAAGCCGCCAAATTGGCGGCTTCACGTTTAGTGTTGGACTTGCTTTTGATGTTCCATTACCTTCTTGTGTGAAGGAAGGAAGAGAGTACAAAGGAGGTTCGCGATCCCAATAAAAAACACGAGGATAAATACAAGGTGCATCCCATGGGCGAGCGCCTCCTGGATCATCGTCATGACTTTCGCAGGCGGCTGATGAAGGGTGTCTGAGCTTAAGAGATTACTAATATTGTCTCCTCCACTCCAACTTCCCCCTGCATGTTCTTTTCCAAACGTAATCAATGAGTTGTTAAAAATAGTTCCAAATATAGCAACCCCAACCGTTTGGCCAATGGACTTAGTAAAGCTGTTTGATGCGGTTGCGGCTCCACGCATTTGCCAGCCAACCGCTGATTGAACGAGAACGGTGGTTGGGGTGGTCGCGTAACCCATGCCCAGACCGATCACAATCATAATTCCTACAAAATACCAATACGGGGAGTCAAGTTCCACAGCAAGCAGCCATGTTCCACCTAGGGCAATCAAAACAGCACCAAGAATGGCTGTAAACTTTGAGCCAATTTTATACATATACCGACCGGCAAAAGTTGCACCCAAAGGCCAGGCAATCGACATTGGCATAAGTGTCAGTCCTGAGCTCGTCGCACTGTGGCCAAGAATCGTTTGAATCCACATTGGCAAATATACATTCACTCCAATTAAGACCGCACTAGATAGAAAACCGATGTGATTTGAAACAAGAATGACAGGAATCTTGAAAAGGGATGGAGGAAGCATCGGTTCCTTCACTTTGGTTTCGATATAACCGAACAACACAATAAAGATGACGGAAACAGCAAATAGGATATAAATAGCTGTCGAATTCCATGCATATTTTTGCCCCGGGCCTGCATTTAATAGTGCATATAATAGAGTGGAAATCCCGATGGTAAAAGTGATAGCTCCTAAATAATCAATTTTACGGTCCTTTTTCAATTCAACAGTTTCGTGGAAGAACACGGTTATTAACACGAGCGAGACTAAACCGATCGGCAAATTAATATAGAAAATCCAACGCCAACTGATTTGGTCCACAAAGAATCCGCCTACTAATGGTCCAAGAAGACCGGCAATTCCCCAGACCGAACTAAAGACTCCCTGCATTTTGGCTCGTTGTTCACCAGGAAAAAGGTCGCCAATAATCGTAAAGGTTAACGGCATAACCGCACCAGCACCAATTCCTTGAAAAGCACGGAACCAAATTAATTGATTCATCGTTTGGGCAGCACCCGACAACATCGAGCCAACTACAAACAAAATTACCCCGAAGATAAAAACTTTTTTTCGGCCGAATAAATCAGCCAATTTCCCGTAAATAGGTGTCGTGACAGAAGTGGTAAGAGTGTAGATGGCAAATACCCAGCTGATTAATTTTAACCCGCTGAGGTCACTGACAATTTGCGGCATGGCGGTACTGACAACCGTGACGTCAATGGCGACTAATAGTATCGCTACCAGCATCGCAACCGTAACCATTTTACGATTCGTTGTTGTTTTTGACATGTTTTTTCTCCTTTATTTTAAAAATAATGAAATAAAAAATGGAAAATTTCTTTATTTTGTCAAGTTGTTGACTAAATTAGTTTAAGTTAACTTTGTAAAATAGTCAATAACTTGACTATATTAATTGACTACCTTAAGATAGTCAATAATATCGAAACGCGGAGGTTTGTATGGAAGAAGTAAAAACGAATATAACGTTAGATATCTTTAGATTATCTAATCTCCTAAGCAGACATGGAGCTAAGATGGTCGCTGAAGTTGGACTGAGCAGCATACAACAATGGGTGATTCTAAGGACGATCATAAATAGGGGAGAAATATCCATTGGGGACCTTAAAGAAGAATTGCTTGTAACGAAACAAAATATGACCGGGATGATCAATCGTCTGCAGCAATCCAATTTAGTTACGCTTTTCCAAGACCCTGAAGATAAAAGACGTACACGAGTAAAAATAACAGAGGAAGGGATTCGTGTGTATGAGCAATTGAAATCGTTACGGAATGATTTTAATGCCCAGTCTTATCATATATACAATGATCAAGAGATAGTGGTTTTAAGTGAATTACTCAATCGGCTCGTTGATCATTTGAAATAAAAACGTCTGCCCTATTGTGTACTTTATTTGAAATGATGAAGGAATAAAAGTAGGATGAGCCGAATAAATCATAAGGATCATGATTTTGTTGAATTTTCAAAATAAATGATTTGAATGATGAAACTAAACAGTGAGGAGATTGGTTGAATGCAAGTTGTAACCCAAATGTTTTTAGACCAACACGACATGCATTGGCATGAGAATGATTGGTTTGCATCCATGGATCAAGTGCTTCATGGAGTCATCGCAGCTGAGGCAGCATGGACAAGTTCGGGAATCAGCAATTCAATTTGGCAGATTGTTAATCACTTGATATTTTGGAATGAAGACGTAATCCATCGAATTAAAGGTACAGAGAATCAGCAAAAGGCAGAAAACAATGAAGAGACCTTTGGAAAACCGGGGGATCCAGAAGACGAAATTGGGTGGGCCCAGACAGTGCAGCGCCTTAATGAAGTCATGAATAAATTAAAAACGGTGATTGCGGATCTTGACGATGAAAAGTTAAAAGCTCCATATGCAGCTAACAGATATTCTATCGAGCGTTTACTTAGTCATATCATGATGCACGATACCTATCATATCGGCCAAATTGTTCTGTTGCGAAAGTTGCAATCCTCTTGGGGTGGCGTTGATTGGTCCTAAAGCACCATAATCCAGCGGCCTTCCTCTCCAAGCCGTAGAAACAGGTGTGATAGTCAAATTCATTAGAACTATTTGCAGAGTAATCTTTCACATATTTCACTGTTCAACATCGGGCGCTTTTCTTAAAAAAGAAGGTGCCTTTTTGTGGATTAAATATTCGAATAATTATTGTTCGTTATTGATAAATTTTAGGGGGAGCAAAATTGCGTAAGAAGGTTTTGTTATTAAAAAGTTTTGGTTTAGCTTTTTTTCTTGTTCCAATGTTTATATCCAGGTTGAATATCGTTCCCGATATATCTTGGAATATTCTTTATTCTACATCTGGAACAGCTCTTATTTTTCTAATTGTAGTAAACATATGGAGTGGAAATATCAAAAAGGAAAAGAAAATATAGGTAAATAGTAAACTGGTTTCATTTCAAATTAAGCTGCCATAAGGAAGGAAAAATGCGATGTTTCTAAGCGTTGCTTTTTATATGTCAATTATTGTAAGTTTAATGATTGTTACGCTTGGCATTAAGAAGAAAAATACGAAATATATCTGGATCGCTCTCTTTCTTTCTATCATTTCAACGATTTTAAGTTTGTGGTCGATTTGGATGTTTATTATTATTATTCCTTTCTTTTGCGTAGCAGCAATTTTAGGAATAACGTATTCAAAACGATGGTTTTTAGTATTTATTGCTGGAGTTTTAGCTTGGGGATTATTTTTATATTTTTATTAAACCACAATAAGACTTTTTTATGGGCTGGCAATTTTATTAAAACATATTAAAAAGAGTTTTCCAGCTTTTGCGGGGTAATATAAAAGGTGAGGTGGAGACTTCGAGTGGGGTCTTTATTTTTTGACGTGATAGGTGTTATCCGAGTTGTATTACTTGATGCCAATCATGACTTTATATATATAATAAGAAGGGGAAATAAACTAGAAAAGGTGATAATATGAGTCAATTATCTGAGTTATTATCTAACGAACATGATCAGAATGTTGAGGAATTAAAAGAATTGCTCCGAATTCCAAGCGTCAGTTCCTTATCCGAGCATAAAGAGGACATCCAAAAAGCAGCTTCATGGATTGCTAATAAATTAGAAAGCATCGGAATGGAACATGTGGAAATCATCCAGACAAAAGGCCATCCAATTGTCTATGCGGACTGGCTTCACCAGGAGAACGCCCCAACTGTCTTAGTGTACGGCCATTATGACGTGCAGCCGGTTGATCCTCTTCATTTATGGGAAACGCCTCCGTTTGAACCAACGATTCGTGATGAAAAGATCTTTGCCAGAGGGGCAACCGACGACAAAGGGCAGACATTCTTACATATCAAAGCAGTGGAAACACTTTTGAAAACAGAAGGTAAATTACCGGTAAACGTTAAGTTTTGCATCGAAGGAGAAGAAGAAATCGGAAGTCCTCATCTTCCGCCATACTTATCCGAAAATAAAGAGAAATTATCTTGTGATGTAGTCGTTATTTCTGACTCAGATATGTGGGATAGAGGCGTTCCTGCCATCACTTATTCGTTAAGAGGTCTTTGTGCACTGGAATTTTCCCTAAAAACTGCCAATTCAGATTTGCACTCGGGCATGTTTGGCGGGGGAGTCCAGAACGCCAACCATTTATTAGTCCAGCTCCTTTCGACCCTTCATGATGAAAACGGAAAAGTAAATGTAGATCATTTTTATGATGATGTTGTTCTTCTTACAGATTTTGAAAAGGAACAAATTAAAGCGTTAGGATTTGATGAAGAAAAGCTAAAAAAATCATTAGGGTTAACCGATTTAACCGGAGGGGAAAACAATTTCCCATACCCTGAGAAAATCAGCTCCCGGCCAACCATAGAAATCAACGGATTATGGGGAGGATTTCAGGGGGAAGGAACAAAAACAGTCATCCCGAACGAGGCACATGCCAAAATCACTTGCCGTCTCGTCCACAATCAAAACCCTGAAAAGATTCAGGGATTGATCAAAAAACATCTAGAAGAACATGCGCCAAAAGGCTGCACCGTAACAGTGTCTCTTCAAGATACGGGGAATCCATTCCTAACGCCGATCGACAGCCCGATGATTCAAAAAGCGGCCGAAGCGTATGAAACGGTTTATGGAAGAGCACCAGTATACAAAAGAGAAGGGGGTTCGATTCCAATTGTATCGGATTTCAACCATTCTCTAAATGCCCCTGTTGTCTTAATGGGATTCGGATTGCCAGATGAGAATCTTCATGCTCCGAATGAACACTTTAACTTGGAAAACTTTGACAAAGGGATCTTAACGATTTGTTCGTTTTTAGAACTTCTTAAGAAGTAAAAAAGAAAGGGCGATGACAGATAGATGTGTCATCGCCTTTTTTCCATATTATTGGTCAAACGTATCTGATACGTGGATACCATGCAGCCTTTGTTTTTTTGCTTTGCGGAAATGAAATAATTCATAGAAGGTTGGAATCACAATCAGTGTTAAAAGGGTGGATACGATGAGACCAAAAATGACGACCACCGCAAGTCCCTTTGAAACAAGATTTAAACTCATCGCGGATTCATGTGCAACCAGAAGCGGAAGCATCGCAAATACAGTAGCAAGTGCTGTCATCAGAATTGGTCTTAAACGTACCTTTCCCGCTTCCATAATCGCCTCGCGAATACTCATACTCTCCTCATTATGACGGATTCGATCAACCAGCACAATCGCATTTGTAACAACAATTCCAACTAGCATCAACATTCCAATCCCAGAAGAGATATTAATGCTAGATTGAGTGATCACCAACCCTAAAAGTGAACCTATAGCTGCAAGTGGCAGAGAAATCAGAATAGCAATGCTTGCACGGAACGACTTTAAAGTAACCAACAAAATCATAAACACAATACCAATCGAGAACATTGCTAGTTTACCCAGTTCTACTAAATCATCCGATGACTGCATGGCAGAACCAGTGATTTCTGCACTTGTTTCTTTGCCAAATGTATTATTTTTGTCCCATCCAGCGATCTGTTTTTGAATTTCGCCCGCTACGTCCACCATTTTATCTGAATCCACAAAAGCATTTACTTGAAGATAATGATGACCGTCTTTTGAATAGATGGTACCTGGTTCCTTACTCTCTTCTATCTTAGCAATCCTTGAGAGAGGAACTGGTCCATTGGGTGTCATTAGCTGCAAATCTTTTAAATCATTTACCGTTTGAATTTCTTTGAGGGCTCCTAATTTAACCGTAGTGGACCGACCATCTATTTTAATGCTTCCAATCGCAGCAGGCTGAATCATGGCATGAATCGACTGAGAGATTTCCTGTGCGTTGGATAATTTTGAATCCACCGTAATTGTAACGGTTGGCTTTGTATTTTGATCGTTACTTTCGACTTTTTGTACGCCATCAATGGTACTAATTTCTTTCTTGACGAGATTAGCAGCTTTTTTTATGTCAGCTTCATTTTTGCCAATGATATCCACTGAAACTGTCGTTTTATTTACTCCCAACAAACCAGCAGTGTCTGCAGTCAGCTCCACACTTGGGAATTGATCTTTTGTTTTTCGAATGTCTTTTACAAATTTGGCGGAATCGGTCCCTTCTTTTGGGAAAACCATAAATTGAACCACGTTTGCATCTTGTAAATTTCCATACTGCGCAGCACCTTCATTGACTCCTGCTATCGCTATACGGTTCTTTACCCCTTCTTTATCTGCAAGAATGCTCTCCATTTTCGAAATCCCGTCATTTATTTCGCTTAATGGGGTTCCGTTATGATAGCGAAGACTGATGGCTATGTAGGCGGAATCTTTCTGATCGACAGACCCTTTAGGCATGCTAACAAACAGCCCAACTGACCCGGCCACCACCAGAACTACTAGTATGATAGGAAGCCATTTATGGTTAAGCGACCATTTCAACACAGTGGGGTAGAACGAATTTGTCTTGTGTTCTCTTACCTTTACCTTTTTCATCATACGGCCGCTGAGTACTGGTACGACTGTCAGCGAAACCAGCAATGAAGCTAGGAGTGAACAAGTGATCGTAATCGCAAACGGGGCAACCAGGTCTCTTAAACCTCCCGAAACAATCATCATTGGGAGAAATACGGCCACCGTTGTAAGGGTGGAGGACGTAATGGCTGCGCCCACTTCTTTAACAGCTTCGATAAGAAAGGCAGGGGTTAGTTCATGATCTTTCTTTCTTCGATAAATATTTTCAACGACAACAATACTATCATCCACCAGTCGTCCGACTGATACCGCAATCCCTCCAAGGGTGAGGATGTTTAACGTAACGCCAAAAAATGAGAGTAAAATCATTGTAATACAAAGAGAAAGTGGAATGCTGACAATCGTGATCAGGGTCATTCGGAAACTGCGAAGGAATAACCAGATAATAAGAGTCGCAAATAATGCTCCGGTCAATACTTCTCTAGTCATCGAGTTAATTGAATCAAGAACGGTATTCCCTAAATTCATAAAAATAGTAGCTTGTAGTGTTCCCTCATAGTCTTTGTTAATTTGTTTAACCGCATCTTCTACTTGTTTCCCGAGGGTTACCGCATTGGAGGTCGAATCCTTCTGAATTACGACGTCGATAAAATTCTTCCCGTTCAAATGGGTGATGCTTGCGGTATCTTTTTGCATGGTTATTTCAGCGACATCTTGCAGTTTTGTCTTATTATTTAACTGAATATTTTTGAGGTCATCAACGGATTCTAATTTTCCTGTTACGATGATACTTGTTGCTTCGTTGTTTAGGGTTTGTTCGCCCACTGCCACCGATGCATTTTTTCCTTGAAGAAGAGTGTAGAGCTTTTCAAGCGGGTATTGTGCGGCTGCGAGTTTGACTGGATCGACTTTGATTAGCACTTGTTGATTGTTCCCGCCGTTGGTGATGACATTGCCGACACCTTTTAGGTCTTGGAACATCGGCATAATCTCGTTTTCTACGAGATTTAGCTCATGATTGCTAATTTCCTTGTCAAAGGTAAGACCTAGTTCAACAATCGGTATTTCAGATGTGTTCAGGTTGACGACGTAAGGTTTCATGACTCCAGTGGGGAGATTAACCATTGAAATTCTTTCTTGAATTTGCTGTTTGGCTTCTTTCACATTAATGTCAGATTCAAAGGTGACGGTCATCTGCGTGAAGTTATTTCCTGTTTGCGCTGCGACATTTTGTTTTCCTCTGACGCCATTTAATGCTTTTTCAATCGGCTGTGTTACCTGTTCATCCATACTTACAGCATCCATGCCGTTTCCAACCACTGAAATGGTCACGTAAGGCTGATCGGCAGACGGCATCAGTTCCATTGGAATCGTGGTGTAACTAAAAATACCAAAAATCATAGAGGCAAACACAGCGAAAGCTAATGCCGCCTTGTTCCGTAACGCCCATTTGGTAAACCAAGTCATAAAGGACCCCCTAGTAATAAAGTGGCAAAACCAGGTAAATTATACCATTTACCTCATACTATTAATAGGGTATTTTTCCTGATTTTACAAAAAATACTGCTGGAAAATAAATACCATCCAAAATTCAAGAACAAGAGACTTGTAAGATAGAAAGAAAGCCGCCAAGAAATGGCGGCTCTCTGCTTATTGTTGGACTTGCTTTTGATGCTCCATGACCTTCTTGTGTGAAGGATAGAGGAGACATCTCCATCGGTGAATTAAAAGAAGAAATGCTGTAATCTGCTGCAGCAATCAAATTTAGTTACTTTATTTCAAGACTCTGAAGATAAAAGACGAACTCGGGTAAAAATAACTCAAGAAGGTATCCGTGTGTATGAGCAATTAAAATCGTTACGAAATGAATTTAATGCCCAGACGTATGATATTTACAATGATCAAGAAATTGGGGTATTAAGCGATTTGCTAGGACGGTTTGTTGAGCATTTGAAAGAGGAGGAATGATCTCAAATTACGGCTGGAAAACCTATTAGGCTCTGTTATTATTCTTTGCTCTGTAGGTATGAGAATGTATAGGCGGAGAATTTCCGTCTAATGTATTTTGAGGAAGCTTAAGAAGCAGATATAACCGGAGATATTCCGATTAACAGCTCTACATAAGACACTATCCAAAGATTTGGAAGGTATAAACGGAAAAACTTCCTTTATTTTTTAGGATATAGATGTATTTCCCAATTTAAACGGAATTTTTTCGTTTATTTTTCAAACACAGTGAAATCCAAATTCAGTGATAACCAAGCCAATTTTTAAAAGTGAAAAGGGATGGTGTATGATGGACAAACAGCTTCCACCTGGACAATTCGAAACCGAAAAATGGCCAATACTGCATCAAGGGGATGTTCCCGAGTTTAATGAAACCACATGGAATTTCAGACTCTTTGGTGAGGTAAAAGAAGAAAAGTTTTTATCTTATAAAGAAATCATGGATCTTCCGAAGACCATTTCAACCGTTAACATGCATTGTGTTACCACCTGGTCTAAGTTTGATACCACCTTTGAAGGCATTGCCCTTAGAGAGTTATTAAATTTCGTTGAAATAAATGAAGAGGTAAAATACATTAAAATTTACGGTTATTACAATGGAGACAACTTCGGTTATTCTGCTAACCTGCCGCTCGAGCCTTTATTGGGGGACGATTCTTTGTTTGTCTACCGTTGGAAGGATAACGCACATGATTGGCAGGATATCGATCCAAAACATGGTTATCCACTAAGATTTATTCCACCAGAAGTATTTTATCTCTGGAAAGGTTCCAAATGGGTTTCAGGGATAGAATTTATGAAAGATGACGAGGCCGGTTTTTGGGAGGAGTTAGGCTATTCGATGACAGCTAATCCATTTAAAGAAGAACGATACCGTTAACGTTAATGCATATACAATGCCTGTCCCTGCTATTTAGGACAGGCATTTCTTATGCTTAATAAAAAACTCAAAATTTCAGTTCCCGCATAGAGGAGGAATTAATCATAAATCAATCCTATAAAATTGTCCGATGTGGCGGTACCCAATAAAGGGTATCGTTTTTGTTTGAAAAGTAATCACTTAGTCACTTCGTATGGCGACGTATATTTAACATTGGCAATCTGGGTTATTTTAAGGAGCCATAATCGTTAAATAATTCGAATGCAAGGGGCACATTTGCGATACCCTCAATAAAATAAAAGAAGCCATCATTTTTGGGGGAGGGTGTGCCATGAATGCCTACGTGCTAGGTTTTCGAGAAATTGACCATAAGCAGCTTATGGCTGTTGGGGGCAAAGGGAAAAACCTTGGAGAACTGTCGAGAATTGAGGGAATTCGGGTGCCAGAAGGCTTTTGTATTACTACAGAAGCCTACAAAAAAATTATCAGCGATAACAGACAATTTGACTACCTTCTGAATCAACTCTATCAGCTAAGAGCCGATGACAGGGAAGAAATCAGTGTAATTAGTGAAAAGATCCGCAGCCTTATCGAGAAAGTGGAAATACCCCTGGATATAGAAACAGAGATTATTCAGTACCTGTCAGAGTTTGGCGAGGAGTGGGCCTACGCGGTTCGTTCCAGTGCCACTGCCGAGGATTTGCCTCATGCGTCCTTCGCAGGGCAGCAAGATACGTTTTTAAACATCAAAGGAAAAGAAGAAATTCTTCGTCATATCCGCAAGTGCTGGGCCTCCCTGTTTACAGATAGAGCGGTGATCTACCGCATCCGGAACGGATTCGACCACCTTAATGTCTACTTGTCTGTCGTGATCCAAAGGATGATTTTCCCAAAAGCTTCAGGGATGTTGTTTACGGCCGACCCTGTTACATCCAACCGCAAAGTGATATCTATTGATGCTAGCTTTGGACTTGGGGAAGCCCTTGTCTCTGGTTTAGTGAATGCCGATAACTATAAGGTTCGAGATGGAACCATTGTTGAAAAGACGGTCTCTGCCAAGAAACTAGCCATTCAGGCATTAAAAGAGGGCGGTATAGAGGAAAAAGAGATCGAGTGGGACCAACAGAATCGGCAAACCCTTACAGATTCGCAGATTTTACAGCTGGAGCAAGTAGGAAGAAAGATTGAGGCGTATTTTTCCTGCCCGCAGGACATTGAATGGTACCTTACTGAAGAGGCCTTATATATCGTGCAAAGCCGCCCCATCACAACCTTATTTCCAATTCCGGAAGACACCCATGGGCAGAACAGGGTTTACTTGTCGTTTGGCCATCAACAAATGATGACAGATGCCATAAGACCATTGGGTATGTCCTTTTTAATGAATCTATTCGATGGATTCCCACTTCGAAAAGCAGGTGGGAGACTGTTTCTTGACCTCACTTACGACCTGGCGTCTCCCGTTGGCCGAAGAATCCTTCCTGTTGCAATGGGCAAGAATGACCCTCTCTTTAAGAATGCCATTTTAAGCATCATGAACAGAAAGGATTTTAAGAGTTCATTGCCACGGGGAAAGAGAGTATTCAAATTTGGCACTGAAGGACTATCCTGGACACTTCCCTTACACATAATCAACATCTACCGAAAAAACGACCCCATGATCACTCAGGAACTCATCACTCTAAACGAGGCATCCATAACGGAACTGCAGGAACGGATTACAACCTTTTCGGGAGAAGAACTGTTTACTTTCATTAGGAAAGACCTTAAGAAATTAAAAGAACTCTTTTATGATCCTAGAGGATTAGGAGTCATTATGGTTGGGGTATTAGCATGGGACTGGATCAATAAAAAAATGGAAAGATGGTTGGGGGAAAGGAACGCAGCCGACACACTTTCCCAATCGGTGGCAAACAACGTTACATCTGAAATGGGTTTTGCACTCATGGATGTATCGGACATCGTTCGGCCATATCCTGACGCGATGGAAGTTTTACAACATGCCCGTCATGACACCTTTTTCGAGGACCTAGCTGAATTGGAAGGAGGGCGGGCAATTATTAGCGCTTTGAGAGGGTACCTTACAAAATACGGAATGCGCTGTTCAGGAGAGATTGATATCACAAGGACCCGTTGGAGAGAACAGCCCACCGCACTGATCCCCATGATTCTAAGCAATATAAAGAATTTTCCTCCTCATTCCAGCAAAGTTAAATTTGAGCAAGGCAAGAGGGAGGCAGACCAGAAGGGACAGGATCTTCTGAAACGATTGGAGCAATTGCCCGATGGCAAACGAAAGGCAAAAATGACAGAGAAGATGATCAGCGTTTTGCGCAATTTTATCGGCTACCGTGAATATCCCAAGTACGCTTACATTAGACGTTTTGATCTCTACAAGCAGGCGCTGATGATGGAGGCTGCTCTACTTGTTCAAAACGGGGTCATCCGAGAAAAAGAGGACATCTACTATTTAACCTTTGAGGAGCTTTATGATACCGTTCGAACCAACCATTTGGATTACATGATGATTAATGAGAGAAAAAGGGATTATCAAGTTTTTGAGAAGTTGGCACCACCAAGGGTGATGACGTCCGAGGGCGAGGTCGTAACTGGTGCATATAACACTGATGGTATCCCTCTAGGCGCCTTGGCGGGAACCCCCGTATCTTCCGGCATAATCGAGGGCCGCGCACGTGTCATATTGAAAATGGAGGAAACGCACTTAGAGGATGGGGATATTCTCGTAACCACATTCACGGATCCCAGCTGGACACCGCTGTTTGTAGCTGTTAAAGGCTTGGTGACGGAAGTAGGCGGACTGATGACCCACGGATCCGTCATTGCGCGCGAATACGGTCTTCCGGCCGTTGTTGGAGTGGAAAACGCCACGAAGGAAATAAAAGACGGGCAGAGGATCCGGGTGAACGGTACAGAAGGGTATATTGAACTTTTATGATTGTATGTCTCATATAGAAAACTATGTAATTAGCTTAAGGTTATCGAATTCTTCCCACCGAAGCCATCGCCAACGTCCAGTCACCCAACCAATGTAGTGATTGGGTGAAAAGAGAACAATACAACTCTCTGGTTTCATCTTACTGAATGTCCAATCACCTCCAACTCCTGTTGCATATATTGGATTACTCTAATCCACTATGCAAGGAAGGTGAGTTCATGAAGAAAGTGGCCATCATGGGAGGAGGGGTGGCTGGCCTTAGTGCTGCACATGAACTGGTAGAAAGAGGGTTTGACGTAACGGTATACGAATGTAAAACAATTCCGGGTGGAAAAGCACGCTCGATTCCAGTTCCCCATTCAGGTACGGGCGGCAGAAAAAATCTACCTGGAGAACACGGATTCCGTTGCTTTCCCGGTTTTTATCGCCATATCATTGATACGATGAAACGAATCCCTTATGACCAAAAGCAAAGTGTTTATAATCAATTAGTTACGGCTCGGGAGATGGGACTTGCCCGCTTTGATCATGAACTAGTCGCCATCTCCACTTCCATTCCGAAATCGATGACCGGCATCAAAAAGAACTTGAAAGCATTGTTCGATTCGGATTGGGGACTTACTGAGAATGAAGTGATTTTCTTTACGGAGCGGCTTTGGCAGGTGATGACGAGCTGCAGGGAACGAATCATGGATGAATATGAAAGGATTAGCTGGTGGGATTATCTGGATGGAGATAACCAATCGAAGAACTTCCATGAAGTGTTTGCTTCCATTTCCCGCTCATTGGTTGCAGCAAAATCTACAGAAGCAAGCGCCAAGACCTTCGGTATGGTTCTTTCCCAACTCCTTATCGGTATCCTTACGCCGACTAATGATTCGGACCGAGTCCTGAACGGACCGACCAATGAAGTGTGGATCGATCCATGGATCAGCTATTTGAAACAAAAAGGAGTTAGGTATTATACCAATGCAACCGTATGCGGCTTTCACCTCAATGAAGGCAAAATCACGGGTGTCCATATCAATAGGGCAGGAAAGGACGAGTATGTCAATGCAGACTTTTACGTAAGCACTCTCCCGGTGGAAGCCATGGCCCCACTAGTTTCCTCTGAAATGCTTAGGGCGGATCCGGCGTTGATAGGATTGAAGAGGCTTGCCAAAGATGTTGATTGGATGAACGGGCTCCAGTTCTTTATGAAACGGGATGTGCCCATTGTATACGGCCATCTGATCATTATGGATTCTCCGTGGGCGATTACGGCCATTTCACAAAAGCAATTTTGGAACGGAAAGGATCTTCAAGACTATGGGGATGGCCAGGTTAGGGGCATTATTTCGGTTGATATTTCGGAATGGAACCAACCAGGCATGCTTTTAGGAAAAAAGGCAATCGAATGCACGAAAGAAGAAATTAAAGAGGAAGTATGGGCACAGCTGAAACAAGCCTTAAATCACGAAGAAGTACTGCTCCGGGATGAGGATGTTCACTCTTGGTTTTTGGATCCGGGCATTCAATTCGACGATTCCGGCAAAATGATCAATAGTGAGCCTTTGCTTATAAACAAAGTTTTTGCGTGGAGCTTAAGACCCTATGCTTTTACAAAGATCCCCAATCTCTTCCTGGCTTCCGATTATGTGCGTACAAATACGGATCTGGCGTCGATGGAAGCGGCAAATGAGGCGGCCCGCCGAGCGGTCAACAGTATACTTGATGCGGCAGATTCAAAGAAAAGGAAATGCAAGATTTGGGACATGTATAAATTTGACCTATTAACTCCCTGGCACATTCACGATTGGATTCGCTATAGGAAAGGGCTCCCCTGGAATGGCGGCTCCTCCTTCTGCTCAAGGGTTGTCTACTTCCTCCTCAATGCAGGTAAATATGCTTGGGGAAAAGTCCAACAGTCTAGATGGTTTTTGTAGCCTAACCTGAACGCAACGAATTCAACCATATTACTAAAGGAAGTACATGGAACGTGAACGTGTGCTTCTTTTTGTATTGTAGACCATTTTAAAATTCTACTTTTTTTCCAGAAGATGATGAGACCTTCTTCTAGAGTCATTTAAGAATTTGTTTCATAACCTTCTCAATCCTCAGGGAAAAGTCAGACTTTTGGAGGGCAGTCAAACAAGATAGAAGGCATGACACTTTAAAAGCCATAGCTATAAATGACTACATTTTTGCCGTGAATGAAGCGGTGAATAACAAGATGATGCATTATACTGGCGTCATGACAGAGGAGTCAATATTCTTATTAAAAAAAGCCAGACAAGATCGCTCTTCTGAGGTGACCAAATTTAAACTTAGATTCACACATACATACAACAAGAACGAGTTGCAATGGGAGATGTAAGGACGCTCCCGTTGCCATCGTCTATCCGTCCGGGACTTGGTATAAAAATGTAACCCCTGAAGTGGGAAACACAATTGTAAAGCGTCATCTGGCGGAAGGTCTTTGCCTTCAGGAGCATGCGATATCCAAGAAACTTCGTCCAATGTCGGAGGAGTTTGTTTCCATTGAGGATGTGACTTCTGAAGAATCAGGGACAGAGGAGCAAATAGGATAAGGTTCAATAGAAAAAGATGTTCCATTGGAATGGGGCATCTTTTTTGTATTAGTTGTAAGGATTGGATACAGGCCATTGCCAATTTGAAGTAGGTTCATACGTATACTGTAAAGGGAAGGCAGCTGTAAAGAAGCATAAATACATTAAATAAGTTGGCATTGACTGCCTTGACTGATATAATAGTAAAATAATAACTGAAATACGATGAAATGTGGGGGAACCGGTGTTGCCGGTTGAGATTTAGTCCGTGAGACTTATGACCCTTGGAACCTGATCTGGTTGATACCGGCGGAGGGAACATATTCTTAAACAATTAATTGTTTGCTGATATGCACTCAGGTTCTTTGCCTGAGTGCTTTATTTTGTTTAAGCAAGTTTTTGCCTTCTAACCAACACTAAGGTTTCGCTCTATTTCATTTGTTTCACTTTAGATTTTATTTTACATATGGGGGGATACAACATGAAGAAATGGCTAGTACTACTCCTTTCAGTCCTTCTAGTGACTGGATGCAGCAGCAAAAAAGAAACAGAAAACACAAAAGAAAAAAAACAGCCGCTTAAAAAGGTCTCGGTTGTACTGGATTGGACGCCAAATACCAATCATACTGGATTATATGTAGCAAAAGAAAAAGGATTCTTTAAAAAAGAAGGCTTGGATGTGGATATTATCATGCCGGGTGAGACTGGTGCTGACCAACTAGTCGCTTCTGGCAAGGCGCAGTTTGGTGTAGGTTACCAAGAAGCGATTACCCAGGCACGGATACAAGGGGTACCGCTCGTATCGATCGCTGCAGTGATTCAGCACAATACATCAGGATTCGCTTCACCAGCTGGCAAACAGATTCAATCTCCGAAGGATTTTGAAGGAAAAACATACGGTGGATGGGGATCGCCAGTCGAAAAATCTGTCATCACTTCTCTAATGAAAAAGGAAAACGCTGATGCCAATAAGGTGAAAATCGTGAACATGGGGGATACCGACTTTTTTACGGCTGTGAAACGAGACATCGATTTCGCTTGGATTTACTATGGGTGGACTGGTGTAGAAGCAGAGCTTCGTAATGAAAAAATTAATATGGTTTACTTAACAGATTACTCTGACAAACTGGACTACTATACACCTGTTTTAGAAACAAACGAAAAGATGATTGAAGAGAACCCAGAAACGGTTAAGGCATTCGTAAATGCCGCTGCCAAGGGGTATGAATTTGCCATTAAAAACCCTGATCAAGCTGCAGATATCCTGATTAAAGCAGCACCGGATTTAGATCCAAAGCTGGTAAAGAAGAGTCAAGAATGGTTGTCTCCGAAATATCAGGATGATGCAAAGGAATGGGGAATTCAAAAGCAAGAGATTTGGGAAAATTATGCCCAATGGATGTATGAGAATAAACTTCTAGATAAGAAATTAGATGCGAAAAAAGCATTTACAAATGAATTTTTACCAAAACAGTAGGGGGTAGAAAAATATGGCGAATTCATTAATCAGCATTCAAATCATCCCGAAAACAAAGGATGGAGAAGACGTCATTCCATACGTCGATGAAGCGATTAAAGTCATTGCTGAATCTGGTGTGAAATATGAGGTACACCCGTTAGAAACAACCATGGAAGGCGAACTCCACGAATTATTTACGGTGATTTCAAAAATGAATGAACGAATGATTGAAATGGGAAGTAAAAATGTCATTTCTCAAGTGAAAATCCTTTATCAGCCATCTGGCATTGCCATGGATGACTTAACGGAGAAATATCGATGATGAAGAAGAATCTTGGAAAAGGGTGGAGACCGATTTTGGTTCTCCTCCTTTTGTTTGTCATTTGGGAGATTGTTGTTAAAATAGCAGAAGTGCCGGAATGGCTTCTTCCGCCGCCATCAAAGATTTTCATTGAGGCCATTGCCGGTTGGCGTGATTTTTATCCTGATGTGTTTTCAACGGTTAAAATTTCACTATTTGGATTTGTCGTTGGAGCATTCATTGGACTGGCGGTCGCTATTTTATTCCATCTGGTGCCTGTTTTAAGGGATTCTTTCTATCCATTGTTGATTTTATCGCAAAATGTTCCCATTATCGTTCTGGCTCCACTGTTGGTCATTTGGTTTGGGTTTGGATTATTGCCCAAAATGATTGTCATCATGCTTGTTTGTTTCTTTCCGATTACAGTCGCTGCTTTGGATGGATTTAGCCAAACCCCTTCCGAGTTGAAGCATTATATGAAAATGGCAGGTGCAACCAAAACACAGCTTTTTTGGAAATTGGAGCTGCCGTCATCACTGCCCTCGATTTTTTCAGGCTTTAAGGTTTCTGCCACGTATAGTGTAATGGGTGCCGTTATTTCTGAATGGCTTGGTGCCAAGCAAGGGATTGGTGTCTTTATGACATTCGCCTCGTCGTCTTTTCGAACGGATCGGGTATTCGTTGCCATTTTTACGATCATGTTCTTAAGCCTCTTTTTTTTCTTTTTCATCGTTTTTATAGAACAAAGAGTGGTTCGCTGGCAGCCGAAAGGGGATAAGAAAAAATGAGCTATCTTCGTTTTCAACACGTTTCGAAACGTTTCCGGCAAAATGAAGTACTGAAAGACCTTGATTTTTCCATTAATAAAGATGAATTTGTTTCTATTATTGGTCCTTCAGGCAGTGGAAAAAGCACCATTTTCAATTTAATTGGAGGAATTCTTTCGCCAGATGAAGGGGAGATCCTATTAGACGGCCAGTGCATTAATGGCAAGCGTGGTTTTATTAGCTATATGCCTCAGACTTCTTCTCTTTTCCCGTGGAGGACAATTTCTGAAAATGTCCTTCTTGGCCAAGAGCTTCATGGTAAAAAAGACGTAAAAGCAGCACGAGAAATGCTGGCGATTGCCGGACTCTCAGATTATGAAAACGCCTATCCTCACATGCTGTCTGGAGGAATGAAGCAGCGAGCTGCTTTTATCCGTGCCTTATTGAGCCCGCAAGAGGTGATCTGTCTTGATGAACCTTTTTCCGCTTTAGATGAGCTAACCCGGTTTGAAATGCAGAAATGGTTAATGGACATGTGGGAATCGCATCGACGGACGATTCTTTTTATTACTCACAATATTGAGGAAGCACTGTATCTATCCGATCGAGTGATGATGCTGTCTGGTAAGCAAGCAACGGTCGTTTCAAATATAGAGGTTCCTTTTGATAGGCCGCGGCACGAAGGGATTCTGCTGGATGAAAGCTTTATTCAATGCAAAAGGGATATATATTACCAATTAGTAGGTGAAGTCAAATGAAGATGATCGACGCTCATATCCATTTGGATCACTATCAGGATGAGGAAATCAAACGGATAGTATTGGATTCTGCCCAAATCGAGGCCTTGATTTCTGTATCGTTTCATTTGGATTCCAGTAAAAGAAACCTCTTGCTTTCACAAAAATATCAAAAGGTAAAACCTGCATTTGGCTACCATCCAGAACAAACATTGCCTTCTGAAAACGAGCTGAACATGCTGCTAAATTGGATAGACGACCACCGTAATGAAATGATTGCTGTAGGAGAGGTGGGACTGCCATACTACTTAAGGCAAGAGCAGGGGATTTCGAATGCTCCTTATCTTGAAGTATTAGAAGTGTTTATTAGGAAGGCGAAAATATGGGACAAACCGATTGTTCTTCATGCTGTTTACGATGATGCACCTCTCGTTTGTGACCTTCTCGAAAAATATTCTTTTTCCAAAGCGCATTTTCATTGGTTTAAAGGGGATCAGAAAACAATAGACCGTATGATACGAAACGGCTATCATATTTCTATTACCCCGGATGTGGTGTATGAACAAGAAATCCAGCAGCTTGTCAGCGTCTATCCTCTCGAGCTTATGATGGTTGAAACCGATGGTCCTTGGCCATTTGAAGGTCCGTTTGCGGGGAAGGTGACCCATCCGAATATGATGGAGGAATCCATAAGGAAAATCACTCTGGTCAAAAAGCTTTCCGCTGAGGAAGTTTCAGATGTCTTACATCAAAACACAAAAGGGTTTTACCACATAACAACTTGAAGCTGCCGATCAAACATTGGCAGCTTTCTTTATTTGGAAATAATGAACAGAAAACCAAGTGATTCATAAAGATCTGTGACACATAGAAATGTGTTTTAGTTATAAAGAAAATAGTAGATTAATAAAATTCTATTAAGGTGAAGCTGCTTGCTATAAAACAAGGAGAAATAAAAATGTTATAGAGAGGAGGTGAATATACTTGCGCTTCTTTCCTAGTTTTGGTAGCTATTCTTCAATTGAAAAATAGGCGTGATTTATTGTCTCGCCTTATAAGGTAGAAACAGATGGACATTTCAAGATTTGGATACATACCTCCAAATGCTACTTAGTATTTCACACCGCTGTAAAATGATGTTAAAGATTCGAAAGTAATTGCATAGTTAGTCAAAGAGCTAACCGTCAAAGTTCGGTTGGCTCTTTTTTAAATTCTCATCAATTACTTGTGAATACTATAATATGGGCCAATTCAGAGAATCTATTAAGATGCAGTGGCCAAATTATAAAGATAAAGAGTGAATTTCAAACAAGACACATTATAAAGTTCTTGAAAAATAGGAGTATAAATTTTTATGTGTAAAGATCGGGGATTTAAAGAAAATAGAAGTTCAAAACCAAGATGTATTTGGAGGGATTCCTAATATATCTTGGTCTTAAACATTTAGTTAATAAAAAAAGGAAGCACTTTTATAAATTAAACTTAATCAAAATAAACTGCTTCATAGGGATTTTTTAAGTATTTAAAAGCCAGTTCAATTTGTGTTTTTGTATTCCTAGCTGTTGACAGAGGAGGCAGTTCGTTTTCAGCAAAGAACTTCACTTCACTTGTTTCAATTCCTTTAGCTGGCTGCCCGCCGATAATTTCACATTGAATAAATATTTTATAAACATGAAAAGCAGAAGGAGGATGCGGGTGGCACTTTTTATCGGTTACAGCTAATACTTTGATCGGTTTCACATTAAATCCCGATTCTTCTTTTACTTCCTTAACAGCGACTTCACTTGGGGCATGTCCAATGTCAGCCCAGCCGCCAGGTAATGCCCAGTTACCATCGGTATTTTCCCGGACCATTAGTATTTTATCATCCTTAAAGACTACAGCTCTAATATCAACCTTAGGAGTTGCATACCCAGTTTCACCTGCAAATAAATCTTTGATTATAGGCCTGTCCATATCTGTGTAATGTGCTAAAATGTCAACGCTTATATTTCTTATTAATTCAAATCTCTCCAAGTCATAAACATCTTTTGAATACGTTAATCCCGCCTGTGCAATGGATTGAAGTTGTTTCGCCCAATCCAGCCATTTAGGTTCCAATATCATCATCACCCTTTAGTTTAATAATATTTACTATAACTATATATATTCATCAAGCAAAAATTTGCTACAACTCCTGTACTACAAGAGTTTAAAAAATATCAGCGAATGGTACTCTCCATTTATTTGGGAAGTAACATTCGCTTTTATTAGAAGGTAAATAGATTGCTTAAATGCTTTAATTTTTCGATAGTGTACTCAAACTTTCCGCCTCAAATGCCTTCTCTTGACATTCCCCATGGAACTTTTTTGCATATTTTCCAGCCGGAATGGGCAATTTTTATCAGTATAGCACTTGGTGAAAAATGCCTTTTTGGGGGGAATAATTTGATTTTTAATAAAGAGCAGTTAAGAGAAGAAGCGCATAAAACAGCATTAACCCACGATCCTTACATAAGTCGAAAGAAATCAACACGCTTTATACGGTCAAATGAGTCCGACTTTGAGAAATTGCGTAACTTTGTTAACGACTTAAGAGATAATCGTTCATCCTGTTCACAGCCAGCCGAAGAATGGTTACTAGATAACGCGGAATTTTTGGAAGAGCAGGTGCTTGTTGTAAACCAAGAGTTGACGAAAAATTTTGTTCACTCTTTACCCCACCTCAAAAAAACGGGGGATTCTAGAGTTTACTCTATTTGTACAGACTATCTTCAATTTAACGACGGGCATTTAGATATGGATTCATATATTTCCTATCTACAGTCTTATCAAGAAGTTTCCGTACTGACAATGGGTGAAGTTTGGGCTGTGCCGCTTATTATGAGGGTGGCTTTGATTCGCCGGTTGGCCGAAATCATGGATACAGTTAAGGAAAGACGCGATGTTTGTGTGTTGGTTGAAAAGTTACTTACCGATATCAAGACCACAGAGATCACCCCTGAAAAACTGAAGCAAGTATTAGAGGAAGCTGGACAAGAAATGCCTCTTTCTGGACCAATGATTGTCCATTTGGTAAAACATCTGCGCGAACGAGCGGATTATTCTGCAACAGTCGGCGAATGGCTTATTTGCAAATTGGAGAATGGACCAGAGAGCCTTGATCACATATTGTCATATGAATATCAGCTCCAAGCTGCCTTCCAAGTAACAACAGGTAACCTAATCACTAGCTTGCGTAAACTTTCTCGATGGGACTGGAAGGAAACCTTTGAGCAAATTAGCATGGTGGAGCAATCACTAAGGAAAGAGAGGACTGGCCTTTATGCGCAACTTGATTTCTCTAGTCGAGATACTCTACGTAAGAGGATCGAGAGCCTTTCGAGACGTTTAAATCTGCCGGAAAATCTTGTGGCAGCACAGGCAGTGGAGCTCGCAGATAAATATGGAGAGAAACTATCGAGTGAGGAATCGCAAGAACAGGAATATAGCGAGGAACGAGCAGATACATATGGAAAAGAACTTAACCAAAAATATAGCAAGGATAAAAATCGTCAATTATTTGTTGCCTACTACTTATTAGATCCCAATGGCATGATGCTATTGAGACAAGCATTAAAAATGTGTGGTAAACCACGAGCTCTCCCAGAAACAGGGTTAATGCGCCGAGCCACAGGGACCTATTTTAATATGTTAGCAGTATCCTTCGCTGTGTTCTTGATTGCCTTTTCAATATGGATAGGTTGGGATGAATTTTTTACACCGCTTCAATGGCTTGCTATTCTTGGAACTCTTTTGTTCCCAGTGTCAGAATGGGCGGTTACTTCAGCTCATTGGTTTATTGAACGAGTCAAAAGTCCAGTCCCATTATTGAGATTTGATTTTTCAAAAGGAATTTCCGCTGATGCGAAAACGATGGTCGTGATTCCTGTCATCTGGTCATCGATCACAGAAGTAAAGGAGTTGACAGACCGGCTTGAATTGCATTATTTGGCGAATCGGGATTCCAATCTCCACTTCGCGTTACTTGGCGACTTCCAGGATGCGGAGACAGAGTCACTAGAACAGGATGAAGTCATTTTAACAGCGGCTAAGAAAGAAATTGAACGATTGCGAACGACCTATTCCAGCACAAACTTTCATCTCTTTCAGCGTAAGCGGCAATGGAACCCGTCAGAAGGTGTTTGGATGGGATGGGAGAGAAAGCGTGGAAAGCTAGTCGAATTTGTAGAGCTTCTAAAAGGGAGAAAGGATACAAGTTTTGCTTTAATAAAAGCCGAGTTGACTACGCTTCAGGATGTGCGTTATATCATTACGCTCGATTCTGATACGCAGCTTCCACTAGAAAGCGCCCAGCGAATGATTGGTACACTCCATCTACCCTATAATCAACCGATCCTAAATGATACAAAGACAAGAGTAATCGAGGGCTACGGGGTGCTTCAACCAAGACTCAGTATGAGTCATGAGGCGTCAATGAAATCGCGCTTTGCCCGTCTATTTTCAGCGGATCCAGGGTTTGATCCATATGCGTTTGCTGTTTCTGATCCGTATCAAGATGCAATGGGTCAGGGGATTTTCACTGGAAAAGGAATATTTAATGTGGATGCGTTTTATCAAGTGCTATGTGAACGGATTCCGGATAACCGGGTGTTGAGTCATGATTTACTTGAAGGGAGTTTCCTGCGTGCAGGCCTGCTTTCCGATATTGAATTAATTGATCATTATCCAGCCAAGTTTATCGTCTTTCAAAAGCGGCTGCATCGCTGGGTCAGAGGAGATTGGCAGCTATTACTATGGTTGCTGCCAAGAGTGAAGAACCGAAGAGGTGAACTGCTGCCAGTCGATATGTCTGTACTGACTAAGTGGCAGATCATTGATAATTTACGGCGGAGTCTAATGTCTACGTCACTATTTATTACCACACTATTAGCAGTCACGATCCTTCCGGGATCACCTTTACGCTGGATTGCATTGGTGGCCGCGACATGGTTCTTGCCGGTTCTTCGCCAGCTTGTTACCTTTCAGACAAGTTTCATGAATCTGCGTAGTATTTTAAACACGGCGGCTCAAGTCTTGCTAGGGATTGTTACCTTGCCGTTTCAAATAGCCCTTTTGCTCGATGCTATTGTGAGATCGTTGTATCGTTTATGGTTTTCAAAAAAACGGATGCTCGAGTGGGTCTCAACGGATGAAGTGAATCGGAATAGTGAACGGAAGGGGACTCCTTTGCTCCAATCCATGTTAGGAGGTTATGTTCTTTGTCTATTGTTCTTGGCGGCAACCTTATTTAATGAAAATACAGTGGTGCAGATCATTGGGCTTACATTAACGGTGATGTGGATATGTGCTCCACTTGTCATAAGGTGGCTCGATCAGCCATCTCCAGAGGAACGTTTGGCATTTTCGGAAGAGGAGCTCGAAGAATTAACGAACCTGGCTCAGCAAATATGGTCTTTTTATGAAGATTTTGTTACCGAAAAAGAGAACTGGCTGCCGCCTGACAATGTGCAAATGGAACCGCCGAACGGGGTAGCGCATCGAACCTCTCCTACCAATATAGGGATGTATCTTACCTGCGCATTAGCGGCGAGGGATTTTGCGTTTATTGATACCCCTGGATTAATTTTACGGTTGGAGCGGACATTGGAGACACTTGAGCGGATGGAAAAGTGGGAAGGGCATTTATACAATTGGTATGACACGGAAACACTGAACCCGTTGTCACCGAAGTATATATCAACAGTTGATTCTGGAAATTTAGTCGGCTGTCTGATTACGGTAAAGGAAGGCTTAGCTGAGTGGCTAGACTCTTTTGATAAAAAGGAAACACCGATTTACCACTTTCATAACGATGAAAGACTGAAAACGGCTTTTTCCGAAGAAATCGCACCAGATGTCTCGAGACAACGAAGCGGTAAGAAGGCAAATAGTATATGGCGCGATAGGGGTCATGTGTTGCTTAAACGGATTGAAAAATTGATTGAAGAAACCAATTTCCAGCCACTATTTGATCATAGAGCTAATCTTTTTTCCTTAGGATACCATGCTGATCGAAATACACAGGATGAAGTGCTGTATGATTTAATGGCGTCTGAGGCAAGAATTGCTAGCTTTGTCGCGATTGCGCTTGGTCAAGTGTCTGTATCCCATTGGCATGTACTTGGAAGAACGATGACAAAAGTGGGGAAACGGCCCGTCCTCTTGTCCTGGTCTGGAACCATGTTTGAATTTTTAATGCCATGGCTGTTAATGAGGACCTATCGAAATACCTTGTGGGAAAAGACGTATGCTGCGGTTGTGGATCGCCAAATTCAATACGCACACCAGAGAGGAGTGCCATTCGGGATCTCTGAGTCAGGCTATTTTGCGTTTGATTACCAAATGAATTACCAATATCGGGCCTTCGGTGTCCCGGGTCTCGGTTTTAAACGAGGACTTGAACAAGATTTAGTTACTGCACCGTATGCAACGATCATGGCTCTGCCATTTGCAAAGGATCAGGCTTTGGATGCTTTGAAAAAAATAGAGAAGTTAAATGGTCGAGGTAAATATGGCTTTTATGAAGCAATGGATTTTACGCAAGAAAGGCTCCCTAATGGGAAGCAGCATCAGGTGATTCAAAGTTTTATGGCCCATCACCAAGGGATGAGTTTCTTAACCTTAGCGAACCTATTGTTGCCAAAAACAATGGTAGAAAGATTCCATCGGAATAAACAAATCCGTTCAGCAGAATTACTTTTACAAGAGCGGATTCCTAAAACGCCGAAGTATATTAAGCATCCAGCCTTGGGACGTGTACACAAGCCTTATTCCAAAACCGCTCAGGATGATCCAACTGTAAGAGAGTATATTTCACCCGACACAAAGGTTCCTGAAGTCAGCGTTCTCTCAAATGGTTCGTTCACAACAGTGGTAACGAATACCGGCAGTGGTTTTAGCCAGTACAAAGGCTTATTGCTCTCAAGATGGCGCGAGGACCCGGTAATGGATCCATGGGGGAGCTATGTTTATATAAGGGATATCTCCCAAGATAAAGTATGGTCGCCGTCGTACCAGCCATGCCGAGTGAATTCTCCGGAACAACACGTAAAATTTGAATTAGATCGTGCTACGTATATGCGGGCGGATGGAGAGGTTAAGACAAGTATGGAGATTTGCGTTTCATCGGAATGGAATGCGGAGCTGCGTAGAATAACATTAACCAATAACGGTGACGAAGCGAAAGTTTTGGAGGTTACTACTTTTGTTGAGCTTGCTTTGTCCAATCCGATCGCGGATGCTGCCCATACTGCCTTTAGCAAGCTTTTTATCCGGACGGCTTTCGATGCTGGATCAGGCTGCCTTATTGCTGGCCGAAGACCTCGTGAAGCAAAGGACCAGACACTCTGGTCGGCACATTCACTCATGGTGGAGGGTGATACCCTTGGAACGGTAGAATTTGAAACAGACCGCGCAAGCTTTATTGGCCGGGGCTATCGGCTATCCAATCCCCAAGGAATCCGGTCTCGCCTTCGTGGTAAGGTTGGTTCAGTGGCCGATCCAGCCTTTGTGATGAGACGGCGGATCTGCATTGAACCTGGCAAGGAAATTCGATTAGTGGCCGTCACTTCGGTTAGTGAGAGGAAGGAAGATGCAATCGAAATTATTCGTAAGTTTGCTCCTAATCAAGCTGTGGAACGGGCGTTTCAATTATCATGGAACCGAGGACAGATTGAAATTCGTAATCTGCATTTAACGAATCGAGAGGCAACTGATTTTCAAAGGCTGGCAGGTCATATTGTATATACTCCTCCGCTTAAAGAGGGCCGGAGTGAAAATATTTCAATCAATAGAAAAGGTCAGTCTGGACTTTGGAGTTTTGGGGTATCTGGTGATCGACCGATTGTCCTCGTCCGAATTGAAGACCGAAGCCAAATGCCGTTCGTTGTAAAAATGTTAACAGGTCATGAATACATTAGGAGACTTGGTCTCTTATTCGACCTTGTACTCCTTAACGAATCGGAGGAAGGTTATCAACAATTCTTGCAAGAAGCACTTCAGCAGGCGGCAGAACATGGAGTGGACCGATTTGGTGCAGGTTTATCTGGAGTATATGTGATTGCCTCTAATCAATTGGCTGCGGAGGACAAAGCATTGTTAATGGCTGTAGCTCGTGTCGAGTTCCGAGCAGGCGGTGCTAGTATAGAAACGCAAATGCGATTGCCTAAGGTTGAAACAGAAAATGAACCGCTTAGGTCTGAAACGAAGAATGGGTTGCCGGACCAACTGAATCCAGTATCTTCTGCAAGAAATAAGTTCGTTTCTTCAGGTCAAGCCATTCAAGCGGAAACGAAAGATTGGTTATTTTTCAACGGGTGGGGTGGTTTTTCCCCCGATGGAAAAGAGTACCGGCTCATGATTAAAAATGGAAACCACTTACCGGCGCCGTGGATTAATGTCCTGTCCAATCCTCGTTTTGGCTGTCTCATTTCCGAGATGGGAACGGGTTATACCTGGTGGCAGAACAGCCGTGAATGCAAGCTAACGCCATGGTCTAATGATCCCGTCCTTGATCCGCCCACGGAAACAGCCTATTTAAGAGATGAGGAAAGTGGTCAGTTCTGGTCAGTTGCACCATCCGCAGATCATTCAAACGAGCCATATAAAATAACGCATGGCAAAGGATTTACAAAGTTTGATCACGAAAGAAACGGCATTAAACACGAAATGATGGTATATGTACCATTAGAGGATCCGGTGAAAATCATCAAGTTGAAGCTGCAAAACAAGACTACGGAGCAAAGGCAGATTTCTATTACCTATTATGCGGAATGGGTATTAGGGGTTCAGCGACAGATGAATGCACCATTTATTGTGACGGAATGGGATGAGTCTGCGCGGGTCATGATCGCCAAAAACACATATCAAGAAACCTTCCGTGATGCCACCGCATTTTTGGGGATGTATCCACAGATGGGTGCTGATAAGGGCCAAGACCATTTAAACGATCTTACGTGGACCGCGGACCGTAACGAATTTATCGGACGAAATGGAACAATGGAACATCCAGCGGGAATGGATCGTGTGGGATTGTCATGTCGGACAGGCAACCATTACGAATCTTGTGGTGCGATTCAGGCTAAGCTTACGTTAGACCCGGGGAAAGAACAGGTAATTTACATTTTATTAGGATGCGATGATTCTAAAGAGAGCGTCTTACAGTTAACTGAGAAATACAGCCAACCTTCGGCTTGTGATCAAGCGATGGAGGAGATTACTTCTTTTTGGGACCATCATTTAGGCCAAATTCAAGTGTCAACCCCGTCAAAGGAAACCGATTTTATGTTGAACGGGTGGTTATTATATCAGTCTCTTGCCTGTCGAATATGGGCCAGAACGGCCTTTTATCAAGCGGGAGGAGCATTTGGCTTTCGCGATCAATTGCAGGATTCGCTAGCACTCCTGCATACGATGCCAGAAAAAACAAGAGCACAAATCGTGCTCCACGCCTCCCACCAATATTTAGAGGGGGATGTGCAGCACTGGTGGCATGAAGAAACGGAACGTGGAATCCGGACGACGTTTTCGGATGATTTATTATGGATGCCGTATGTGGTTTCACGTTACATCGAGCATACTGGTGATCGAACGGTTTTGGACGAAGTCGCACCGTTCCTAGTGAGTGAACAGCTTGCTGAGGGTGAACACGAACGCTATGAACCGACCGTACGTTCTTCTGAAAATGGATCTGTATATGAGCATTGCCTGCGAGCGATCGATCGGGCATTGAGCCGGATTGGTGAGCATGGTTTGCCATTAATCGGTGTAGGAGATTGGAATGATGGCATGAATCAGGTTGGTGTGAAAGGACGAGGCGAAAGCGTATGGCTCGGTTGGTTTATTTGTGACGTGCTGAACCGATTTGCCGAGATTTGCGAATTACGTGGGGATTCTGAACGGGTGGAGTCATTCCAGACAATGCGGCAACAGTTAACAGACTCTCTCAACAATGAGGGCTGGGATGGTCAATGGTACAGACGTGCATTTACCGATGCAGGACAATGGCTCGGCTCCATTCAAAATGAGGAGTGCCGGATCGACGCCATAGCTCAATCATGGTCCGTAATCTCAGGTGCGGCACCAATGGATCGTGCGGTTCAGGCTATGAACTCGTTTGACAGGGAACTCGTCGAGCAGGACCTTGCAATTGTTCGGCTATTGACTCCAGCTTTCGATCAGACTGAACCAAGCCCTGGATATATACAAGGTTATCCACCAGGAATCAGGGAGAATGGTGCCCAATATACACATGGAGTAATTTGGGGCATCATCGCTTGGTGTCAGCTTGGTAATGGTGATAAGGCAATGGAGATGTTTACAATGCTTAATCCGATGACGCATACTCGTACTGACCAAGAAGTAAGAAGATATACAGGTGAACCCTACGCAATTGCCGCTGATGTGTATACGGCAGAACCGAATCAGGGTCATTCAGGATGGACATGGTATACGGGTGCATCAGGGTGGTTTTATCAGGCCGGTATCGAGTGGATCCTAGGGATTCGACGCCGAGAAACTCGTCTTTATATTGATCCGCGTATTCCAAGTGAGTGGCCGGGATTCTCTGCTACGTACCGATTTGGGAAGACTCCTTACCACATTAACGTTAAGAATGGGTCTGGTGGCAGTGGAAGCGAGTTGACTGTTGACGGCGTGCAAATTCCGATTCTTGAACAGGAAAAAGCTGCAGGACCATTTGTGGAATTACGAGATGACGGACTCGACCATCATGTGGAATTGAGAATTTAGGAAAAATAAAAACATGGGTAAGCTCCTTTTACTTAATTAAAATAGGGTCTAGGATTATGGAACCGACCAAATAAAGTGAGACATTGAAAAAGAACCACTAATCAAAATATCTAATTGATAGGGATAGGGAACACAACCTGCACTCCGGGGGTCAGTGTTCCCGTTTTTTTAATATTTTTAGTTATAATAACTACAAAAGGAATTTCGAAATCAATATAGAATAATTATTTGTTAACGTTTTAATAGAATGGCTTGCTTGAAAATTAGCGGAGGTGGAAAAATGAAAGCTTTATTTATCGGTGGGACGGGAACGATTAGTTCTGCCATAACGAAGCAATTGGTAACAATGGGATGTGAGCTTTATCTTCTTAATAGGGGGAGTCGGAAGAATCGCTTGCCAGAAGGGGTAAACTTACTTAAAGCCGATATTAATGATGAAGACCAAGTTTCCAGACTGATTGAAGATTTAGAATTTGATGTTGTTGCTGATTTCATTGCGTTTGAACCTGCACAACTTGAAAGAGATTATCGATTATTTAACGGGAAAACGAAACAATTTATCTTTATTAGTTCCGCTTCTGCCTACCAAACTCCTTTGTCCGACTATCGAATTACAGAAGGAACGCCATTATCAAATCCATATTGGCAATATTCGAGAAATAAGATTGCCTGTGAAGAGTATTTGCTGAAGCTTTATCGAGAGGAAAGCTTTCCGATTACGATTGTAAGACCAAGTCACACCTATGACGAACGTTCGATTCCTCTTGGAGTACAAGGAAGCAAAGGTGCCTGGCAGGTAGCCAAACGAATGCTTGAGAATAAACCGGTTATTATTCATGGGGATGGAACATCACTGTGGACGATGACACACAATCGTGATTTTGCTAAGGGCTTTATTGGCTTAATGGGCAATATCCATGCAATCGGTGAGTCTGTTCATATTACTTCCGATGAAAGTCTAACCTGGAATCAAATTTACCAGGCCATCGCGGATGCACTCGGAGTTAAACTGAATGCGATCCATGTGTCATCTGAATTTTTGGATGCATGCAGTAAAGAGGATTACAGGGGGGGATTATTGGGGGATAAGGCCAATTCCGTCGTTTTCGATAATACTAAACTAAAAAGACTGGTTCCCGATTTTGTTGCTACGACCCGATTTGACCAAGGGATTAAGCAAACGGTCGAATACATATTAGCCCATCCTGAACTACAAATACCGGATGAGGAATTTGACAATTGGTGTGATAGGGTTGTTGACGCATTAAATACGGCATTAAAGATGATTAATGAATAGATCCTATAAAAGGATGTTCTTTCAAAAAGAAGATAACTTAGGAACGGGTGACAGAAAAAGTGCAGTTGTTCAAGCTCCTAATTTATTGAAAATAATGGTTCAATCGGAGCTTAAATTATTGGATAGATAAACCATTAACGTTGGCTGTACTAATTTTCGTCACCACTAAAAACAAAAATTTAGGAATCCTGATTTTTTTCATAAGAAAACAGACGGATAAGTTGCTCTGTTATTATTTAATGTTGATTTTCGTTTACGTGTGAGAATTCATAGGCGGAGAAATTCCGGTTAATGTAAATAGAAGAAGCTTAAGAAGTGGAAATAAGGGAAGATATTCCCTTTAACTGCTCTAAAATAAGACAAAATCCAACGATTTGGATCATATAAGGGGAAAAGCTTCCTTTATTTATAGGGAAATATGGATATTTCCCAATTTAAGTGGAATTTTTACCTTTATTTTCCCAACATCACAAAATCCACATTCAGTTATAACAAGAGTTAAAAATTTTAAACCAATAGTTGAAAAAAATTCGTAAAATGTTCACAAATCAATGAATCCATGTTACTATAAGAAAGGTTTATAGAGGATGGAACGTTCATTGATGTAAGTTAATAATAATTGACTGTATATCCTGTTCTTCCATTGTTTCTGTAGCGGGATGGATTGCTAGTATAATAAATGCTCAGTTATCAGCCCACTGTAAAACGGTCCATGTATGGCATGGAAACCGATTTATGGTGGGCTTTTTTGCGTTTTTATTTACACGTAAAAACAGTGTGCAAAGAGATCGGCTATAATCCCATTGTATGAACAAAAAGCTTTTACATTCAATTAACTGGAGGAAAAAATATGGCGTTTCATAGTTCGCAGCGTATTACGGAATTAGCAGTGGATGCTGGCGCGAAAAAGGCATTCATGCGTGCTGAACATGCACTATTATTAGGATTCTTAGGTGGAGCTTTTATTGCACTTGGATTTTTATTAGATATTCGAGTCATTGCTGATCTGCCGAAAGAATGGGGGACCTTCAGCTCTCTATTGGGTGGAGCGGTTTTCCCAGTCGGCCTCATGTTAATCATTATTGCAGGCGGCGAATTGTTAACAGGGAATATGATGGCTCTTCCGATTGCTGTTCTAGCCAAGCGTGCGACAATTGCACAACTAGGTAGGAATTGGCTGCTAGTATTAATTAGTAACTTTATTGGAGCGATTTTCGTTGCCTATTTCTTTGGTCACATAGTAGGATTAACGGAATCTGGTCCATTTCTTACCAAAACTGTTGCGATTGCCCAAGCTAAAATAGATGAAACATTTATTAAAACCCTAATTTCTGCGATTGGTTGTAACTGGCTCGTTTGTTTGGGCGTTTGGCTTGCCTATGGTGCAGACGATATCGGTGGAAAAATATTAGCTATTTGGTTCCCGATTATGGGATTTGTAGCGATTGGTTTTCAGCACGTAGTGGCCAACATGTTTGTCATCCCGGCAGCGATCTTCGCGGGGCACTTCACATGGGCAGATTATATAGGAAACTTTATTCCAGTAGTTATCGGCAATGCAATTGGCGGCGGTGTTTTTGTAGCCTTGATCTATTGGACGGTTCACAAGGATTCTCTTCAATTATCATCTAAAGCAAAATCTAGTATTAAAAAAGCAAGTTAATAACTATTAATTTTTGTAGTTTAATAGATTTCTCTGTTTTTTTACTAAGGAGGACTTACTGTGAAGGAAAAAGTGAATGTTCTTATCAACGGAACAGCACACGAAGTAGAAAAAGGAACTCGTATTTTAGACTATTTACTAAAGCAGGAAATGGAGCATCCGCACATATGCTATTCCGAAGTTCTCGGACCGGTACAGAGCTGTGATACGTGTATGTGTGAAGTAAACGGCAGCATTATGCGAGCATGTTCCACTGTGGTCGAGGACGGAATGGACATTTTGACCTCCTCTGAGCTTGCAAAAGAAGCCCAAGAGGAAGCCATGGACCGTATTCTAGAAAACCATCTATTATATTGCACCGTATGTGATAATAACAATGGGAATTGTCGTGTACATAATACGGCAGAAATGATGGGAGTCGAACACCAAACTCGACCACATCGTTCAAAGGGCTATGAAGTAGATATGTCTCACCCGTTTTATCGCTATGACCCTGATCAATGTATTTTGTGCGGACGCTGTGTGGAAACCTGTCAGGATCTTCAAGTGAATGAAACACTAACTATTGACTGGGAAACCAATCAGCCGCGTGTCTTATGGGACGGTGGAAAAAGCATTAACGAATCATCATGTGTCTCCTGCGGTCAATGTGTGAGCGTTTGTCCATGTAACGCCTTAATGGAAAAATCCATGCTTGGTAATGCAGGATTTATGACAGGTATTTCCGATGACTTGCTTACACCCATGATTGATATCGTCAAAGCAGTAGAGCCGGATTATCAAACGATCATGGCCGTGTCAGAAGTAGAAGCAGCCATGCGTGAAGAGCGAATCGAAAAGACAAAAACCGTTTGTACATTCTGCGGTGTGGGTTGTTCCTTTGAAGTATGGACCAAAGACCGTGAAATTCTTAAAATTGAACCATCTGAAAATGCGCCAGTTAACAGTGTTTCCACTTGTGTAAAAGGGAAATTCGGCTGGGATTTTGTTAATTCACAAGAACGAATTACCACACCATTAATTCGAAAAGGTGATGTATTTGTAGAAGCAAGCTGGGACGAGGCTCTTTCGCTCGTTGGGGAAAAACTCGGCGGGATCAAAGATACCTATGGCAGTGATGCGATTGGGTTTATTTCGTCATCTAAAATTACGAACGAGGAAAACTACCTGATTCAAAAGATGGCTCGTCAAGTATTTGGAACAAATAATGTAGATAACTGCTCTCGTTATTGCCAATCACCAGCTTCATGGGGATTACAGCAAACCGGAGGCATCGGCGGCGACTCTGGAACGATTCAGGATATCGCGGGTGCAGGGCTTGTCATCCTGGTGGGATGTGCGCCTGCAGAAGGACATCCTGTGCTTGCCACTCGTATTAAGCGTGCGCAAAAACTTCATGGGCAAAAATTAATCACCGTGGATGTGCGCAGACATGAAATGGGTGACCGTGCTGACTTGTTCGTTCGTCCAAAGCAAGGAACGGACTATGTATGGCTTTCCGCTATTACGAAGTATATCATTGACCAAGGTTGGCACGATGTGAAATTTATCACAGATCATGTTAATCACTATGATGAATTTTTGGATATGATGGAGCCTTATAGTTTGGAAGAGGCCGAGAAGATTACGGGTATTACAAAAGAAACATTAATCCGAATGGCTGAAATGATTCGTGATGCGGATGGAACAGTCATTTGTTGGGGAATGGGTGTAACGCAAAATATCGCGGGATCACATACATCTGTTGCCATTGCGAACCTGCTTCTGGCAACAGGCAACATGATGCGTCCGAACGCTGGTGCCTACCCATTACGAGGACATAATAATGTACAAGGTGCAGCTGACATGGGAACAATGCCAAATATCTTCCCTGGTTATCAATCAGTCACAAATATTGAAATCCGAGAAAAATTTGAGAAGGCCTATGGAGTGAAAATCTCTCCAAATCCTGGCCTTGACAATATTGAAATGCTTGGAGCTGTTGATAGAGGCGAGATGAAGGCGATGTATATCGCTGGGGAGGATATGGCATGGGTCGATGCTGATTCCAATCATACTCAGGCGATGCTTGCGAAGTTAGATTTCCTTGTCGTACAAGAAATCTTTTTAACAACAACCGCCCAATTTGCTGATGTAATTTTACCAGGCGCTCCATCTCTTGAAAAAGATGGAACGTTTACCAATACCGAACGTCGTGTGCAGCGATTGTACCAAGCTTTACAGCCATTAGGAGATAGTAAACCAGACTGGTGGATTCTTACACAGCTCGCGAAAAAAATGGGCTTCGATTGGAATTATTCCCATCCAAGTGAGATTTTTGACGAAATGGCAAGCTTAACACCATTCTTCAGCCAGTGTAACTATGAGGTTCTTGAAGGATGGAACAGCTTTCACTGGGGCTCCCTTGATGGATCAAACACGCCATTGCTTTTCCAAGATGGTTTTAATTTCCCTGATAAAAAAGCACGGTTTGGTTTATTCGATTATGTGCCGCCTATGGAGTTCCCGCAAGAGTTCGATCTCGCATTGGATAATGGACGATTGTTGGAGCACTTCCACGAAGGAAACTTAACACAAAAATCAGAGGGACTTAACTACAAATTCCCGAAAGTGTTTGTGGAAGTATCTCCGGAATTGGCAAAAGAACGCAGTGTAAAGGACGGTTCATTTGTACGTCTTGTATCACCATACGGTGCCATTAAACTCCCTGTTCTTGTAACCGATCGTGTGGAAGGAAAAACGGTTTATGTGCCAATGCATTCCTCAAGCCACGAGAGTGCGGTGAACCTACTGACTGGTGGAGCAGTGGATGTCGTAACACATACACCAGCGTACAAACAAACGAAAGTGCGGATGGAAGTCCTTGAACAGAATGGTGAAAATCCACTTCCAAGGTATAATCCACGTAATGCCACTCGTACACCGCAAATGGGGCTTGAAATCTACCGCAAGTGGGAACGCGGGGATTACACTCCGCTTGCAGAAGTAAACGAGCATATTAACCCTGGTTTCTATGACAGGAGGAATGCGTAATGGCTCAGCCGATTAAAGTCATTCAAAAGACAGAAATGACAGAAGAACAAAAGAAAATGCAATCCCTGGAGAATCTTCTCTGCGGGGTTGCAGAAAATAAAGAGTCGCTTCTAGAGACAATGAATCTGCTCCAGGAATTACATGATAGTGGGATCCTAGACGCTTTTGGAAGTCTTCTAAAAGCGAAAGAGAAAGCAGCAAAAATTGCGGTCCATCAGTTTACACGTGAGCCTGTCACAAACATGATCAATAATGCGATGGCGGCAGGTGGAATTCTGACTGAGCTGGATCCCGAAACAACAAGTAAGCTCGCTAAAAGCTTAACGGCTGGCTTGAAAAAGGCGGAGCAGGGATTAAAAGAGGATTCGAAGATTGGCATCTTTGATTTAATGAAAGCCTTAAAGGATCCTGATATTAATCGTGTCTTAGGATTTGGATTTAACCTTTTAAAAGGTATGGGTGAAGGATTAAAAGAGTAGGATGAAAGACAAAATACAAACCCATTCGTTATAGTCATGAATGGGTTTCCTTTTTAGAATCAAACTAACTGGTATAGATAGGGAGGACAGTCATGCCAAAGAATCTGGAGCATCAATTTAGTATGCTTGTTCGGGAAATTAGAAAAGAATATGTCGGCAATGGTCCAAAGGAAATCACCACTAAATTTATCGGTTCCTGGGCGATCAGTGAAATGAAAGGGAACCTGACAAATGTGGAGAAGTTTATGATTACTTCCGAACATGGCGAACAGATGGTCCATGAAACGAGAACGAGATTTGTAAAGGAAATCTATAAAAAACCTGAGGTCCTTATACGGTTTGAAAACCTGATGGGTGCAAAAGTAGTACGGTTATTTTCTGATATTAATATAAGTGAAGATATTGCCATGACTGTTTTTGTTTTTGACCAGCAGATCGCGGGAAAGTAATTAGGAGTGAAAAAGCATGGATCAGCCAATGAAAAGGGAAAGCAATATATGGCGGTACGAGGCAGGGGCCATACACAAAATAACGGATACCATCGTTACGGAATATCCGATTACCATTGTTCTGAATGACCAAGAATTCGCAACACTTGTTTGCAGCCCTGAGCACATTGAAGAACTAGTCGTTGGCTTTTTGGCGTCTGAAGGGATTATCAGAAATATTACGGAAATTAAAGAGCTAACGATTATAGAAGCGACAGGCCGTGCGATTGTCAATACGCATAAGGTGAACAAATTAAACGAGTTGTTCCATTCCAAACGAGTTGTCACATCTTGCTGTGGAAAAAGCCGTCAAAGCTTTTATTTTTATAATGATGCTAGAACCGTTAAGCCGCTGGAAAACGTAGATGCTACAATTTCTATTGACCAATGTTTTCATTTAATGCGACTAATGCAGGAGTCGTCCGTTATCTTCCAGGATACAGGGGGTGTTCACAATGCGGCCCTTTGTGACACTAACGGCATCATCGTCGACAGAACGGACATAGGACGCCACAATGCCCTCGATAAAATCTATGGTCATTGCTTGCAATATTCCATTTCTCTTTCAGACAAAATTATTGTTTTTAGTGGACGTATCTCCTCAGAGGTATTACTAAAGGTAGCCAAAATAGGCTGCGGCATCGTTCTATCAAAATCAGCTCCCACCGAACTGGCCCTAAGGCTGGCGGAAGAGCTTCAAATTACGACCGTTGGTTTTCTTCGCAATCATTCTTTAAATATTTATACAAGACCGGATCGTATTGAGGTACAGGGGGTTCAATCACTTACTTAAAGAAGTGCCGTTTCATCATTGGAGCGGTGCTTTTCTAATGTTAATTTTAGGATAGCCTTTGGCAAACGAAACGTTGGATCCGAAAATTAAAGGAAATTAACAAGGGACTTCAAAAGAGAAGTCCCTTTAAAATTAAAATCAATAATCTACTACTTCGAATTTATAACATAACCCTCATATATTATATTGTGTTGTTTGCCTGTTTCTATTGCAATCTTTAATGGTTGATAATCTGCAATGATATCTGACATAAACCATTGTCTACCTTTAGATACAGCAATTATAAGCCCATTCTCATCTCCAATGGTACTAAATGTTGGAGATGGCGGTCTCCACGTAGTTAAACCAAAAGAAGAATGAAGTACATCTACTGCTCCTAATACGTCTTCAAATGGAAGCCCGATTTCACTAATGTTCAAGATATCCTTATATGTGAAAGGACCTGGTGTCGAGTTTAATAAGTTATGACGTGCAATAAACTCTAAAATATTACCTGCAGGATCTTCAAAATATAAGGAATGAGCATTCCAACTCTCAAAATGAATAACATATTCATCCTCAGACTTTTGGCTGAGATCAATGAGTAAAAAATTAGAAAGGGAAGGTTTGCGTCAATCAGCAGCAGGAGAAATTCCATGATAAATTATTAATAATTTTTGTAAGGTTAAAGTGAAGATAGAGAAAATGATGTGATTTCGTTTCGGGACATGAAGAAGGAATTCGAGAGTGTTCCTGCTATAGCGGGGAATTTTAAGAGGGAGAAATGAAAGTGAGAGAGTCGAACAAACCCACATCTAGGATGGTTTAATCGGTACAGTCAAGCAAATCTTCAACAAGCTTTGCACTTCTCCACTTTTATATCCAGATTACATAAAAAAATACGATGCAATAAGAGATTCACTTCTTATCGCATCGTATGGATTATTTTACGACTTTAATCGTCCGGTATTTTTTATTACCAGCTTTATCAATCACGTAAACTTTTAAATAAGTATTTGCTTTCTGAGTTTTTATAGCTACTGAAAATTTGCCATTTGAATAAACCGACCCTTTGCCAATAAGTTTACTTCCTCTATAGATTTTCACTGAAGCGTATTTTTCTGCGCTTCCAGTTACCGTTTTAGATTTAGAAGTGACCTTATTAACACTTTGAATAGCTGGCGGCGTCTTATCAACGACTTTTAAACTCTTTGGTGCACTTACATTTCCTACTTTATCTGTGGCAGTTACACTAATTGTTGTTCCGGCTTTTTGCTTCGAAATCGTAAATTTGTAGATGCCGTTTGATGCCGTTGTTGTGCTTTTTTGGTACTTACCGTTGATTGATAATTTCACTGTGGATCCAGCTTCAGCTTTCCCTGTTACAGTAGTCGAAAGATCTGAAACACTATTCATCGATGGTGTAACGGGTCTAGTTTTATCAATTGTAAATTTAATTGTAGTTGTGTTACTCTCTTCATCTTTTACAACTAACGTGTATTTGCCGTCTTTTGTAACTGTAGCACCATTTTTGAAAATAGCTCCATTTAATAAGGCGGTACCTTCATCAAAAGTAATCTTTACATCCTTATTATAATTCGAATTATTTTTAACCCCAGTTACAATTGGAGCAACGAAATCTTTCTTTTTCGCTAGATAAGCAGATGAGATATAACCTGATAATGCTCCATCAGTAGATTTAACTGGGAACCAAACATAGTGCTTTTCATTATAATCTTTGCTACCTAGTTTAGTGTATTCAAAATCTCCAGTGATAATAAACGTCTTATTTAAAGGTTGTTCACTTCCATTTGAGTCACTAGTAGGGTGAACCTCCCTTAATTTCGTCTTATTTTCAGTAACTATTACAACGTCACCTTTTTTCAGTAAATAACCTGACTCATGGAGCACATCAGTTAAAACATAGTCAAATTTATTAAACTTAAAACCTGTACTGAAATCTGTTTTGTATTCAAAATCATTATACTCAAATGGATATTGAACTAATTTTGTATCATCATAAAAGCTTTGTCTTTCAATTTTACTAAATACCTGATCTTGATATGTATACCAATTTCTAGCTCCATCGCTACGGAATATTGGGCTGTTCGATGGCACTATGCCATTGTATGCCATGACAGGAAAATACCAATTTTCAATGATTTCTCTTCCCGCACCCGCTATTCTAGGTATTCTAGGAACACTAGAAGGATTTTGTAATTTATACTTTTCATTTAAAATATTAACGCCTGTCTCAATATTATAAATAATGTCGTCCGTGAGTCTTTTAAGTGTTTCTTCAGTTGGGTCTTTAAGGGTAACTTGCATAATACCGATTCCATTTTTATCGTCAGAAACAACTTCACCGTTTTCATCAAACTGCCTCCAAGCAGATTCTTGCTCAGCGACTGCTTTTACAACTTCAGGTGGTATATTCTTACTTAATGCAGCGTTCGTTAATAAACAATTAATTTGTTGATAAGATGGATTTTTACCTGTTTGAATATCACCCATTGACAAACATTTTGTAGCCCAATCCATTTCTTCTGCTGATGCTTTTCCAGCAATTAAACCAACAGAAAGCGTTGTTAATAAACCTAATTTTAAAAAGATCGATTTCAATACTCCACTCCCTAATCTATGTAAATATTTGTCTATCAATCTATCTATTGTATCATAAATAGCTAGATATCTTTTTATTTTCTCAATCATTAAAATAACAAAAAAAGTGATTCAGAAAATTGAGTCACACACAAATTATCGACAAATTAGTGGGTATCCCCTTAGTTGGAAAAGTGAAACTACTGTCAAGAATTACGGTGAAATAATATATCTTCGAGGTGAGAGATATTATTAGTTACCATCCCAATGATAGATTATTTGCACAACGCCAGACGAGAACGTTCTTGTATTAACCATTTTTAAATTTATTCTCTGTTTTAGATCAGCAAACAGCGGTTTTCCTTCTCCCAAAACAACCGGGTGAATAGATAATCTAAATTCATCAATAAGCCCTAATTTTATAAAAGTTGTAATGAGACTTGCTCCACCATATAGCCAGATGTCCTTCCCAGACTCTTTCTTCAATTGATTTACTTCTTCAAGAATATTATCATTTATAAATATGGCTTGATGATCAGGCTCTTTATGTGTTCTGGAAAACACATATTTCTTTTTACTATGAACCAATTTCCAGATTTCCTTTTCGGTATCAGGGTCTTCACTTTTTGGAAGATATTGTCCCCATAAATCGTAGCTTTTTCTACCATATAGAATAGTATCAATTTGATTCAAAAAATCAGTGAACCCCATATCAGGATCCATAATGCACCAATCAACCTCTCCATTTTTCCCTTCAATAAAACTATCTAAAGTAACTGCTAAATCTAAAATTATTCTTCTCTGTTTTATGGTATTTGTCATAACTCTTCATCCTTTTATCAATCAGATTTTTGATTCTTTCGCCCCGACGAATAAGGACTACGAAAGGATTAGATAATAGTAAGCTATACCTAATTCCGAATGTTTGTTCTTATCCTGATTTTATCAAAATTTCGGACAGGTATCAAATATCAACATTAAACCTATCCTATCCTTTTTCACTTTTTATTTCTATATAGAAGAGGGATGATGACTTAATCGCTGAAATCACGAGAAAACCTTGACTTGGAAGGGAGAACTAAGGAGGAGAAGAACATGAAGAAGAAATTAGCGGGAGGGGCCCTCATCGTAGCCGCATCCCTTTTTGCTATTCATCCTTCAGAATTAATCACAGGTGAAAATAGTTCAGAAAACCATATTCCAAAGAATGTGCCTACTGGAGAAGTAGTGGATCAGGCTCCTGAGCAAATTCCTTTTACACTAGTGGAAACCATCGATGGGGATACGATTAAAGCAAGAGTAAAGGGGAAGGTTGAAATTGTTCGTTATTTATTAGTTGATACGCCTGAAACAAAAAAGCCAGGAATGTGTGTCCAGCCATTTGCAGCGGAAGCTTTTCAAAGGAATAACGAGTTGGTAAAGGAAGGAAGTTTATCCTTGGAAGTTGAGGAGGGGACAAAAAGGGATGCTTACGGGAGATTGCTAGCATATGTATTTGTGGAAGGGCAGTCCGTTCAAGAAACGCTGATCAAGGAAGGTTATGCACGGGTCGCGTATATTATGGATCCACCCTATAAATATCTTAACCTATATAAAACAGATGAAAATCTAGCAAAGAAGAGTAAATTAAAGATTTGGGGCACGAAGGAATATGTCTCGTATTACGGGTTTATTGGGTGTGTGCGATAAGGAAAAAGAGCTCTAATATACTAAAATAAAGGGTTCCGTCTTGAGGTGAATATCATATAAATGGCATTGAAAATGGCTTGCAAACTGACATCAGTATTGCAAGCCGTTGTCGGGTTTATGGAGCTTAATTGAAACCAAAATCTATCTTTTTCTTCATACAGATAGGTAAGGCTTTGAAGTTATCGCTACCTTTTCCCCCCGTCCACACCGTACAAGCGACTTTCACCGCATACGGCGTTCCAACTATACCAATCCACTTTAACCATAACACTGTTCAGTATTATGATACTTAATGTGTTTCATTTCTTCCGTTTCAATAAGTCGGTGCCTCCCGTAGGAGGTGAACCTCTTTTAGTCATACGAGAACCTTATTAACCGATAAAGAATTGCCTTGCATGATTAAAGGAATCTTTAATAGTCTTGTGGCTATCCCTCCATGTTGATTAGACACTTCAACGGTACTGTACCACTACTTTCACTGATATAAAGAAAAGTTATACGGCAACTATTATCATTATCGCTTTCCTTTTCAACGCTTCGTCGGAAGTAAGCCCTCCACGTTATCAGCTTACAATGTTGAATTATATCTATTATAGAATGAACTTAGGTGCTTCCTGTAAGCCTGTTAGCTGTTCATATGCCTGTAACATATCATGGACTTTCATATAAGTTATTTTTACTCATCCACTGCTAACCTCACTCTAAGGCGATATACACATTTCTATGTATTGTGCTTGTAGACCCGTACATTCAGAAGTTCGTCAGCTAAACCTTTTCTTGTAGGTTTATTTGCATTCTCACCATATTCATTCAACTCAAGCATTATGAATTACACCACTCCATCGAGTAGGCTTTCGGCAGCCAAACTGCTACGGTAATTTCTCACGCCTTTTTGCCGAGCTTACAACACTATCATTCTTACTAAATCCAGTGCTATTCGACTAAGAGAGAACCCTTCAGGGCGTTACCCCATCATTTGATTCTTCGATATAACCCTTCAGTTCCGACAGGAACTGCCTGACCTTTACCTGAGCATTGTATGACCAATCTCAATTTAAGCCAGGAACATTTCGCACAACTAAAGCACCCGTTCGTATTATAAGGTCAGCCAGATATTTCTGGTTGACCTTTTAGCTTAAGTACAATCCTGCACAATCCAACCAAAAATATATAAAGAGGTTACTTAAAAGTTATTAGAATAAGGGCTCTTTAGAAGAACCCTAAATTAGATAACTAATCTAAAATCGATAATTTTAATGACTCCAGATTATTTTTCATAACATCTAAATAGTCTAAGCCCTTTTCTTGCTCTTTCTTCGTTAATCCCTCTAATGGATTTAATACTTCCGTTTTAGCACCTATTTCTTTTGCTAACGTTTCCGCCACTTTTGAAGATGTCATCTCCTCAAAATAAATAACTTCGGTATTTTTCTTCTTTGTCAGCTCTGTTAATTCAGTTAATTTTCCTAATGTTGGTTCGACATCGGGTGATAATCCTGCGATAGGAATTTGAGTCAATCCATATTGTTTTGCCAAGTATCCAAATGCAGCATGTTGTGTAACAAATTCTTTCTTCTTTGCTTTATCGACAGTATCTTTATATAAGTGGTCCAAATCAGCTAGCTTCGCATTTAAAGCTTCTGCATTTTTTTGAAACTGATCTTTATTTTTTGGATCTGCCTGTTCTAAAGCCTTAGCAATATTGTTTACTTCTACCTGAGATAGAACTGGGGAAAGCCAGACATGAGGATCTTTAGAAGATGTATGTTCCGAATGACCATGTTCCTCCTCATCCTCTGATTCGAGTGCATCCATCAATTTAATCCCATTAGCAGCCTCAACAACCTTTAAATTGGAATCATTAATACTTTTCAATACTTTTTCAGTCCAAAGCTCAAAGTATTGGCTATTGTATATAAAAACATCGGCGTTTTGAATTTTTATCATATCCTTTGCTGTCGGCTCCCAATCATGTGGTTCTGCACCATTTGGTATTAATAGTTCCACGTTTACTGAACTGCCAGCCACCTCTTTTGTAAAATAGTACATCGGATAAAAAGTAGTGACAATTTGCAGTTTTTTAGAATCTACACTTGTTTTTTCATTTTTCGTTGACACTGTGTTAGAACAACCACTTACCATGAATAGAAAAATAATTACTGGGATTAAAATTTTTTTCACTACATTAACCTCCAAAGTTATGTTTAATTAGGAATTATTACGATTTAAGGAGCATAATTATTTTGTATAATTCAAGATTAAAGCAATATGTAAATCGTAATTATTACGAATTAAATCTTATAACGATTATTTATTTATGTCAATCATCAAATTTTAATGAAATGAATTAACTAGAACTGCATATCCATATGATAGGAATGATAGATTTGAGGAGGTAGAATGGTTGTGAGCTTTATAAATAAGATGGTAAAAGATAGCCTCGCTTTACTATTATTTTGTTTATTCCTTTTTCTATTTCTTTTTGCGGAGGAATTAAAAAACCTTTCTTTTTTTACTAGAATCCCTAGTACGTTTTTTAATGTCAATACCATTTTTCTTAGTATTATTTTAGAAGCAATTCCATTTATTTTACTGGGTGTATTTGTATCAGCTATTATCCAATCATTTGTTTCCGAAAATGTAATCCGAAGGGTTGTGCCCTGTAATGCCTATTTAGCCCTTATACCTGCTGCTTTACTTGGAATAATCTTTCCTATATGTGAGTGTGCCATTGTTCCTGTCGTGCACAGGTTAATAAAAAAAGGTATGCCTTCACATGTAGGCGTTGTATTTATGCTTAGTGTTCCAATCTTAAACCCTGTGGTGTATGCGTCTACTTATTTTGCATTTAAAAGCACACCTTATGTAGCTAATGCAAGGATGCTTGTAGGATTTATTAGTTCCATTATTATTGGATTAATCATTTACAGACGTTTTAAAGGGGAAAATATTCTTAAAGTGCAGAAGGAAGACCATCATCACCACCACCACCAAAGAGGAAATAAACTATTAGAAACACTCTATCATGCTAGTGATGAATTATTTAATACAGGGAAGTATTTATTCATAGGTGCATTTCTTGCCAGTTTATTTCAAGCATTCTTAGACCGAAATACTCTCTTATCAATAGGGACAAGCACAACTTTTGCACCAATGGCTATGATGGGACTAGGATACGTCCTTTCAGTATGCTCTTCAGCAGATGCTTTTGTCGCATCGTCATTTGGTTCTACTTTTACAGAAGGTTCCATCCTTGCATTTCTTGTTTTCGGTCCAATGATTGATATAAAAAACATCTTAATGTTATACGGTTATTTTAAGAAAAAGTTTGTCTTATATCTACTATTGGTAACTCCTCTTGTCGTCTATTTTTCTGTTTATGTTTATCAGCTAATATTTTTATAAAAGGAGTGTCCAATGATGAGACCTAATAAAGTCCAAGATTTTTCTTTTCATCATCTTATCAGGGGAATCATTTTGATTGGATTTACGCTACTGATATTTAAATTACTTCTAACGAATAATATATCGCTTTTAATTGCACCAAAAATGATTCGATTTATTTATTTCACGCTCTTTATATGTCTTATTCTTGGAGTTCTTTTGATTATTAGAGGAACTTCAGGAAAGGATCATTCTTATCATTGTGATTGTGATGGGGATCATACTTATCCTTCCTCTTTCGGGAAAAGTGTGTTTCTTTATTTATTATTTATTATTCCTATAACCACAGGATTTCTTTTCTCAAACAATGTGCTGGGAAGCTCTGTTGCAATGAACAGAACAATTATTTTGGGAGCTAGCTCTCAACCGCCTAAACAAAATAAAACTACAAATTACATTCCAAAATTACCATCATCATCTATTTCCAATAAAACTACCACTTTAACTACCACACAAAGTGTACTTGATAATCAACCTGAGCCTTTAACTCAAAAAGAATATGATGCTTTAAAGAATAAAATATTAAATGCTAATTCCATTAATATAGACGATAGCCAGTATGTAAACATAATGAACATTATTCAAGATAATCTAAATGCGTTGATTGGAAAAACGATAACCACAAAAGGATTTGTGTATCGGGAAAAAGAATTTATGCAAAACCAGATTATTGTTGCTCGATTTGGAATCACATGTTGTGTTGCCGATGCCTCGGTATATGGAATGATGGCAAAAGGAGAGGTAGCTGTATTACCGAAGGATAAATGGGTTCAAGTAACAGGAAAAATTGAGCAGACTCAATTTAATGGGGAGACAATTCCCGTTTTAAAAATTGACCAACTTTCAAAAATTAGTGCTCCGCAGCAGCCCTATGTGTTTGATTCAGGCATCAAAATTGAATAGCCTTTTATTTATTAATGAAAAAATGATTACTCCATAAAATTAACAACACTTTTAAAGGCTTTTATTTTTATCTATTCATAAAATATTCACATTTAAGTAGTAGAATCATTTTAGGGTACGAACCATTACCTAACACAGAGAGATCCAGCCGTAATTGTGCTGGATTTTCTATTTCTAATTATTATTGGTTTCAAATAAAACATTTACATGGAAAATCAAAACATATCAAATTAGTGATAATTTTGATATGATAGAAGATGTTTTTTTAAAGAAACCAATTGTGTTTTATCACAGGAGGAATATGCATGGATCGATTATTACAATTGAATACGATCTTTATAAGTATTATCATTGAAGCATTCCCATTTATTGTCGTTGGGGCTTTTATTGCCGCACTGATAGAAGTTTTTGTTTCTGAAAATACACTGCTTAAAATTCTGCCAAAAAATAGATATTTATCTGTTGTTGCTGCTAGTTTTATGGGAGTATTATTTCCTGGATGTGAATGTGGGATTGTTCCCATCGTTTCGAGGCTCATAAAAAAGGGACTCGCTCCACATGCAGCCATTTCCTTTATGCTTTCTGGCCCAATTATCAATCCAATTGTTCTATTCGCTACATTTATTGCTTTCGGAGATAGCTGGAAGATGGTAGGGTACCGAGCAGGGTTAGCGATCGGTGTTTCTATTTTAGTTGGACTTGTATTATCTTTTGTCATAAAGGAGAATCCATTAAAGGAAAATAATGAAATACACACTCATGACCATTCTCACCAAAATACTAAACAAAAATTAATGAGTGTTTTTAATCACACCGTTAACGAATTTTTTAGTATGGGAAAATACGTAGTGCTGGGTGCACTAATTGCATCTTCTATGCAAGTTTATGTACCTACACGAATATTAACAACACTGGGCGGTACACACGTAACTGCTGTACTGGTAATGATGGCTTTAGCTTTTATCTTATCTATTTGTTCGGCAGCAGATGCTTTTGTAGCAGCATCTTTTCGTAATTTTTTTCCCCAAATTTCAGTTGTATCTTTCTTAGTGTTTGGCAATATGGTAGATATTAAAAATTTACTTATGATGTTTGGGTCTTTTAAGGCAAAATTTGCGGTTCTTTTAGTTTCATTAATTTCTTCATTTGTATTCATTGGTTCACTTCTTTTGTAAAGGATGTGGGATGATGTTTAAAGTCCTTATTTTAATACTTACTACAAACTTGTTTTTTATGCTGCATGCTACAGGAAACATTTCAAAATATATAAACATGAAATATAGCTTCTTATCTGAGAGTATGATTGTGATTTTATCCATCCTTACAGTTGGGGAAGGAATTAAATTATGGTTCTCTGGAGAAAAGAAAGAAGGACAAGATGATTGTGATTGTAGCCCTGGTCATCATGACCATGAACACCCTCATGAACACGGACATAAAAAAAAGAAACCATCTGCTGGAAAAAAGATAAAAAAGTTCTTGTCTTACACGCTTGTGCTGATTCCTGCTATTACTGGAGTGGTTTTGCCAGTGGCAACTCTTGATTCACAGCTTGTGGATGCAAAGGGGTTTTCATTTCCAACATTAGAGGACGGAAATAATCAGTACGGGACCCATCAAGTTCTAAATCCTGATATGAGTAAATTTATGAACCAAGCAGATTTTACGGATTTAGTCAGGAAAGAGTCTAAGTCCTATATTCCAAAGGATACTATTACTTTAACGGATAAAGATTATTTAGTCGGATTAGAAGTCATGTATAATTTTTCTGGGGCTTTTGCAGGGAAAACTCTTACCATGAAAGGTTTTACTTACAATGGTCCAGGAGAACAACCTAACCAGCTGTTTTTACTACGTTTTGGGCTCATTCATTGTGTCGCTGACTCTGGTGCCTTTGGAATGATGATTCAATTCCCGAAAAACGTCCACATTCCGAATGACCAATGGTATCAGGTAACAGGAACAATGGATACAGTTTATTATCCACAAATGAAAACTAAAATTCCTGTTTTAAAAGTAACAAGCTACAAAACCATTTCAAAACCGAAGGACCCTTATGTTTACAGAAACACTTTGAGTTTATAAGAATTATCTGTGCTCCATTTTTAGGACAGTTTAAAAAAAGCGCCTAAGCGGCTAATAAGTGGCCCCGGTATTGAACCGGGGCCATTTTGTTTAAGCCCTTGCGAATTTAATGTAAATACAGGAAATGGATATGTATGCGGCAGATACATGGAATCTGGACATCCCTATAAATTAGACGACAGAGCCTGGATAAATATTAAAGAATTTGATGCGGACCTATTACAAACAGTGATTAAACAGAGTATTTCATTTTTAAGGTAGTAAAACCTTGAAAAAATGCTATCTTGTATCATAAACTTGTAACAAGGATTGTTATGAGGACATTCCCGAATTGCTGTACGCTTTACTAAACAGTGATTCTGATTCAATAAATAAAGGAGTAGTTAACATGACGCTTAAAGTAATTTCGCCGAAAGCCCTTGATGAGAAACTTCAAAATAATGACCCTATCTTCCTCCTCGATGTACGTGCGGAAGAAAAATACAATGATTATCATATTACAGATCCAAATATCAAGAATCAGAATATCCCTAAGAATATCATCTTTGATCTTGAGGAAAATGGAGAAGAAGGGCTGCAATCTTTGCCCAAAAGCAGTGAGATTGTTATAACATGTACAACTGGAAATTCCGCCAGAAAATGTGCAGAAATTTTATCCAAAAAAGATTACCATGTTACATTACTTGACGGCGGGATTACCGCTTGGAAAGAATACATAGACACAAAACCAAAACACAAAGACAGGTAGAAAACACTAAGGAGAAGACAAACAAGGATAGGGCCAGATCCTCAACGTGCTATCGCCTAGCGCACTGAGGATCTGGCCCCATTTTCAGTTTATGAGATCCATCAATTATTTAATATTTGCGGCAGTGTTTCGGTGAACATCTCGACATACATAGCTACTAGCATAGTTATTGCGGGGATAGAAAGAATCACAAAGCTTACGTATGCAAGTTTCAGCCTACCCTTTGATTGGTCGACCCATTTTGTAAGGTACTCAAACAGTAATGCAAGAATGACAGATCCAATAAAAAATGATAATTTTCTTAACCACCTCACTGTTTACCTGTCCGTTCATGGCAATGTCTCCTTACTTAAAGAAAATGACTTACATTGTTTTTAGTATATTCAGACTGTTTTGTCCTAACAATAGGAATATTATTAAGCCATGCTTAAGGCACCAATCGAATGAAGAATGTTTGATAAATGTTGTTGAGCATAAAGAAAGGATCCCATCATGTAATACCAGACTTATCGTGTGATTGTCTATCATAAGGGAGGATTAACAATGTCGGAACTCAATGTTCGTTATGGTCAATTATCGGATTTAAATAGCATGATTCAATTGGACCGAAAGCTGTATCCTCAAGATTGGCAAGTTGAGCGTGCATTTGTAGAACAATTACTTGAACGAAACAAAAGAGTGTATAAAATTGTAGCGGACATTGGAGAGTTAAAAGGCTATTGCAGTTTAATCCCCTTAGATAAAAGAATGTTTGATCAATTATTGTTTGGCCAAATAGATGAATCAAGAATTTGTCATCACGCATTAGCGTACAAGAAAGGGAAAGATGTGTATATTTATTTTTCTTCTATGATAGTCGATATTCTTCATGAAGATAGGAAGAAATACAGCAGGGCATTAATACTGGAATTGCTGGATTGGATCGAAGATATTCAAGGTACTGGAGTCGTAATAAAGGAATTCGGTATGATCGCGATTACAGAAGCAGGGAATCGAATCTGTCAACGTTTGGGATTTAAAAAGGCAGGGGAAGTAAAAGAGCATGGTGAAACCTACAACGTATATAAAGGAACGGTTGAGGATGTTAGAGCAGGAATAAAGGTAAAACATTTGATGGGATGAAGGGGAGATGGCCCATTGTTCATGGTGCCTGACACCATCTAGTATTTTTATCTTTTTTTGAACTCTACTGGTACTTCAAAAGGGAAGGTTTTATGGGGTCAAAATTATGGCACCTAGCGTTTTTCTACGTTAAAATATAAACGTATGAATGGTCAAAGGGGAAATGATCTTGAAAAAATATCAAACTTTACTTTTCGATGTAGATGATACGTTATTGGACTTTGCTGCGGCTGAAGAGCTAGCCTTGAATCTGTTGTTAGAAAGTCAGAATATCTCGCCAACAAAGGAAATGGAAGAAAATTATAAAAAAATAAATCAAAGACTGTGGAGATTGTTTGAAGAAGGAGAAATTTCCCGAGACGAAGTGGTCAATACCCGTTTTTCCCTTTTATTTCAGGAATTAGGACATATGGCAGACGGTGTTTTATTAGAGAGTAATTATCGGGGCTATTTAGAGGAAGGCCACCAATTAATCAATGGAGCGTTTGAATTGGTTTCAGCACTACAGAATCATTATGAATTATATATTGTCACAAATGGTGTTTCAAAAACACAGGATAAGAGATTGCGTGATTCCGGTCTTCACCCATTATTTAAGGAGATCTTTGTCTCAGAAGATACAGGTTTCCAAAAACCAATGAAGGAATTTTTTGATTATGTGTTTGTTCGAATTCCTAATTTTTCACCAGAACAAGCTTTAATCATCGGTGATTCTCTAAGTTCTGATATTAAAGGCGGACAGCTTGCTGGAATTGATACTTGTTGGTTCAACCCGGATGCCAAACCAAACAATACTGGTATTCTTCCTACCTATGAAATTCATGATTTAAATGAACTTTATACAATTTTAAATTTGGAACAAAGATAATTTTAATAGCCGTCATGTGATTTTTCACATGACGGCCTTTTTTTATTTATTGTGGGAAGAATTGTTGAGGCTATCCATTTGTTCACCAGAGGACTCCTCAACTTCATCAATTGCTTTTTCGTCTGTGTCCATTTTTTTGTTATTCGTCTGAAACATATCTTTTGATACGATGTTAAGCTTATTAACAAAGCGATTAAACCCAAAACCTACAAAGAACGCAATGCTAATCGGTGCATAAGGGGTATCTTGATAATCCGTAAATTGAATCAAGAGTATACCGCTTTGGATAATTGTGACAGCCACGACTGCGGTACCGGTAGCAAAGATCGGATAAAAAATATACATAATCCATTTTCGATAATCGTGTAATTCGTCTTCCATATAGTGAGTACAGAACATGTATAGATGCCTAAGGGAGCCGCCAATGGCTCCAGCGAAAAAGTAATACAAGAAGATTTTGATATCAGTAATGAATGGAAGAAAATTTTCCAGTGCACCGGTGCCCAACATGCCGACCGCAAGGAAACTGCCAAAAAACAGAAGGGACAGATATGTTAAAATAACTGCTTTTAACCATCTCTTCATTCGTGACACCTCCACTTGCTGCCATCCTATGTATCTACGGTGTAAAATGCCACTGTACACTTTGATATGCAAATCGTCTTATGCTTTCTACTTGTGCGATCGGTGCAGTGATGCATTAAGAACTCCTTGTTAGAAAATTCAACAAATTTGATGTCGAAATATATTCACTATATTATAATAACGAATATTAGAAATGAGAGTTTCTAAATTTCCTTTGGAAGAGGGTATAGAAGAAAATGAAAATAAAAATCGCAATAGATACGGATATTCCTGTTGTTTACAAACTTATGTTAGAAGCGTTTGAAGAATATCGAACCCTTGATGTTCCTTCTAGTGCATTAAATGAATCATTAAAAACATTACAAGAATCATTTAAGAATAATTCCGAGAAAGCTTTACTATGCTCGATAAATGGAGTTCCAGTTGGCTCCTGTAGATTTACAATGAAAGAGGATGCTTTATATTTTTCTCGGGTATCAGTTACACCAACAGCAAGAGGTAAAGGAATTGCAAAAGCTATGTTAGTGTGGCTCGAAAAATATGCTTACGACAATTTAATTGGGAAAATGGAATGTCGTGTCCGTGTGTCATTACCCAAAAATATTAGTTTGTATAACTCCTTGGGCTATATTATATCTAAAGAGGAAGTTGTGACAAACCCAAATGGCATTTTAGTGAACACGGTTGTAATGGAAAAAACTTTGATGAACAGTGTACCTCTATAATCTATATCGCTTTTGTCATGCAATATTCGCTACGGCAGTCATATTTTCGTTGTAATGTAAAGGGGCAGAATAGCTAAATAAAGGAGGAGTTATAATAAGTTAAATAATTCCCTTGGGAAAAAGAGGTATTAAAATGACAATGAAAAATCAGTGGTTACTTAATATTGTAATGATATTACTCTCGTGGCTTACCATGCCTTTGTTAGGATGGCGGACTTTTAGGAGATTTCTTCCAGCATCAATCCGGATGGACAGACTTAATGGTGAAGTAATAGCCATTCAACGTATTGTTGAAAAATTGAAACAAGAAAATAAGTAAACGAAATAATGAATAAAGGGATGATACATATAACAGGTTTAATATGTATTACCCCTATTGAAGGTGAAAGGATTTAAAATATGATTTCATTTATTTTAACTTTAAAAAGACTTTTATCAGCCCTTAGAAAATTAGCAAAAGACTCATTATTTCGTACATTATTAGGGACATTAGCCGTTATTTTATTATCCGGAACGATTTTCTACTATCAAACTGAAGGATGGGCTTTGCTTGATTCTCTATACTTTGCCTTTATTAGCCTATTGCCGACTAGTATGGAAACAGGACTGATTCCAGAGGCAACGTTAAGTAAATGGTTTACCATGATTTATTTAGTCGTAGGTATGGGTGTGATGCTAATGATTCTAATTCGTGTTGGTTTAGCGGTCGTCAACTTTGAGGTATCAGAAGAAAAAAATAATGAACTGCAAAAACTTATAAAAAAGCAAAAGACATCTAAACAAAAAAAATAATCATTTTTGAATTAACAAAGTAACGAATACTAGCCCTTACTGTACAACCAAAGCAAGTGCTTTTTTTAGCATGAGGTTTAACTTGAAGTGGAGGAAAATACTATTATCATCATGATTGTTAACACAAAATAACCTTATAAGTAAAACCTTAATGTAACAGAATGGATCTTTTGTTACATTGGATTACTATATCAGACTGTCTAATTAATACTTTTGTGAATTATTGCTTGTTGTGTCACAAGAATACAAGCAAAAAGGACAACATGTCTATATAATATAGTATTTTAAAAGAAAGGAGATGCTTATGGTTGAGTAATAGTAAAAAAAGATCTGATTCAAAAAATTGTCCAAATTGCGAGAAGAATCCATGTTGTTGTCCAATCGGAAATACTAATCAGAATACTTTTAACCCGACAATTAACGTCAATCCTGTAATTAATATTTCATCTACACCAGTTAACGGTGAACAGGGATTGCTTACAGAATTTGATGGAAGTGTATTGCCGGGAGGTGATTTCGAACCTATTAGATTGACACCTATTACAATAGGGACAGCCACTTTGCATATAGATGATCCAAGTGATCGCGTTTTGTTACATGCAACTATTCAATCCTTAAATCGTAATAGATTTACTATATTAATCCAATTTTCTGTCTTCCGCAATGGAACTGAAATATATAGCACGACCGATAATATCCCTCCATTTGTAGAATTTATGTCAGCTACAACAACTGGTTTTTCATTTTTAGATAAAGCACCTTTAGCTGAGGCCTCTCCCTCTGGGTCAGTCCTATATGAACTTAAAACGAATAGCTTACAAAGTGAAGCATCTTTCACTGTCGGCGGTACCAAGGATACAGACTTTATCGTTTTTACTGCTTCTAAAATCAAAGCCAACAATCCAAACAACATTTAACTTGTTTGTTCCAACGTTTAAGTTAAAATAAGGCGATTGCTACGGTGCAGTCGTTTTTTTCGTGCTCAATGTTCTACTAGATGGTTGTTATTCAATTAAAGGAAAACCATTTATTATAGTGGGGAATGTAACATAATTGATATTTTCTTACAACCAGGGCAATTTCTGTCTTTGTCTTATTCCACTGGTTACATAATTTGGAATGATAAATCAGAATCATTCATTTTAGAAAATCAATAATGAAAAACATCGGAATTGGGGCTGATATTATTTAGGAGTTGTGTATTTTTTTTGAGTCCATAAAAAAACGTTGGTTATAAATTTTGCTGCTAATAATACAAAAATATAGCCAATTAAAAGATGAACATAGTTTGTATTTCCGTACATTCTAAATAACCCTAGTTCAACTAGTATCGGTTTTATAGCAAATGCAAAAATTATTGCAGTAATAAAGGAATATATGTAGTAATTTTTTTTATTATTTAATGTCCATTGATAAACAAGCATAAAAGAAACTGGGACTAGACTTGAATCTATAGCTAAACCAGGCAGATGAGGAATTAATGGAATTGGATAATTCCAGAACCCAGCATGCTTTCCGAATAAGTCCACATAAGCAAATATTATATGAATACTATAACCAAAAAAGCCAATTAAAAAAATTTTATTTTTATCAATTTTAAAAAAAAGTATGATAAGCGGACCAATCAGAAATGCTACCAAAATCCAGTATTCAACAGAAGCATACAGTTCATATTCTTTCCAATAATCAATTAAATCGTTTGTGGACATTTTCCCCATTTTTACTATTTCATCAAATTTATCAATACGGGTATTTTCCAAATTTTCCACCCTTTATAATTTACATTATTTGTGAAAATATTTTCCGCCAGATTATAAATTTTATTCATAAATTACTCTTTTTCTAAATTATTTTAGGTTTTAAAACCTTGCTACAGAGGCTTCCTATGGTATCTGTTAACGCATTTGCTTCTTCCACTAATGGGTACATTACTGGGACAACTGTAATGCTTTTCTTTTTGAAGTAACGGGGCAGTTTAATAATATATCTTCCATTTGTTTAATTGTGTACCTGCTCATGTTATAATGAGGAACTTAGGATAATTACGACTTTTACTCATAATTTGAACGGATGCCAAGAAAAGCCTCCGACTAGCGATAAAATATGGGGGTTAAGGGAATGAATAAACGATGGACGATTGGTAAAATTAAAGAATTTGTTGAGAACAATTCAGAAAGTAAGTTGCTAACGACGGAATATCACGGTTTTTCTCAAAAGTTACTGTTTAAATGTACATGTGGTAGCAACTTTGAAAAAACATTTACGAAATTTAAAAATAATAACCAACGTAAATGTGACGTGTGCCAACCGCAAAAAAAGTCACGTTAAACGTATATAACGGGTGCGTTGATCCAATTAGGATTAACGCATTTTTTATTGAACTTCTTATTGAACAAATGGGGCAGCTTAACACAACAAGTGCTTCCTTTTTAGGAGTAGTTGCAGGATTAATTATCTTTTGTGTGGAATGTTTAAACAAATACATAGCACATCTGAAAAGGAGTGGGAGAAACTATGAAAACACGAGTAACGGAGATTTTTGGAATTAAATATCCAATAGTACAAGGGGGACTTGCCTACCTTGCTTTTGCTGAACTGGCTGCTGCGGTCTCGAATGCAGGAGGTCTCGGACAGATTACTGCTGCAACACTAGGCTCAACTGAAAAACTTCGTGAGGAAATTCGTAAAGTACGCTCACTTACCAATAAGCCATTCGCCGTAAACTTTGCTATTGCAAGGCACGATGGGCAATATAAGGAATTGTTTGAGGTTGCTATTGAAGAGAAGGTACCTGCAATTTCTATAACAGGAGCAAATCCCCAACCTATTTTTGAACGTATAAAAGGAGAAAATATTAGAACGCTTGTCCTTGTTGCAGGTGTTAGACAGGCACAAAAAGCAGAACAACTCGGTGCTGATGCTGTAATGGCAGTTGGACAAGAAGGCGGTGGACATTTAGGACGAGACGATATTGGTACAATGGTACTTATTCCTCGTGTAGTCGATTCCGTATCGATTCCAGTGTTAGCGAGCGGTGGGATTGGCGACGGACGAGGTTTATTGGCAGCTTTTGCACTTGGGGCAGAAGGAATTGAAATGGGTACTCGCTTTATTGCTACTCAAGAATGCGTTCACGCAAACGAGAAATATAAGCAGGCAATTGTTAATGCGAAAGAGTCGGATACAGTAATTATAAAAAGAACAATAGGTTCACCAGGACGTGTCTTGAAAAGTGAATTTACTCTGGATATTATCGAACGTGAAAAAGAGGGAGCAACCTATGAAGACCTGCAAGATATAATTAGCGGAAAGGCTAATTGCAGGTATATCTATGATGGAAATGAAGCAGAAGGATTCGGATGGGCTGGACAGGTCATCGGTCTTATAGACAATGTTCCTACGGTTCAGGAGTTATTTGACCAAATGATTCTTACGGCAGAAAAAGGATTGAGTCGTATAGGTAATATTATCGGAGAACGAGCCCATCGATAATCTTTTACTATATTTATGGGATATTATCTAAATCGTTAATGGTTGCTGCGGCAACCATTTTTTATTATGAAATTAAAGTTTGTGAAATGATGTACATAAGCTAACGGGTGCAAGAGTTAAACAAGAGGTTGCTGTAGCAGCGTCTTTTTTTCTTATTGAACTTACTAAACAGGAAAGTTAAATAAGGTATTTACAATCACAAAGATGAATTATATATATCCCCAAAAAAGTATTCTTTTCTATTGATTTTAGAGGATTTTGAGTATTTTTTTAACTTGATATGCATTTGATGCTACCTTAATATAAACAAGTGCAAAAGTTTTTAAATAAGAGGTGTAATTATGAAGTTTGATGAGTTTACAGTTGGACAGGTGTTTGAAACTAAGTCCTTCAAAATGACAAAAGCGGATATTATGAGATTTGCAAGAGAATTTGATCCTCAATATATGCATTTAGATGAGGAAAAAGCAAAGCAGGGGAGATTTGATGGAATCATCGCTTCCGGACTACATACATTAAGCATTTCAGTAAGGCTTTGGATTGAACAAGGTATCTATGGTGATGATATCATCGCTGGAACAGGGATGAATAATATGAAATTTATAAAACCGGTGTATCCTGGTGATGAATTGTATATCATCGCCGAGGTTATCGATAAGAAAGCGACGAAGAATGAATCGGGAATCATTACTGTATTGTTATCTACTTACAACGATAAAGAAGATAAAGTATTAGAAGTACACCTGTCGGGATTGATTAAGCGATGATGTGTTGTAATTGAAAATAAGTGAAATAATCTACACAAGTCAATCGGCCGTATAAGTAAGCCGGACTATAGTTTATATGCTTTTAATGTTTGCGGCGAAAAGCCTTCAATACGTTTATCAGATTCATACGTTACCCATACTTGAGATAATAACAAGTTCATCTCTAAAAAGTAAAAAATTCTTGCAGCATATTTAGGCATAATAATTTTTATTAAGTTTTGGATAACTCCAGAAAAAATGAAAAAAATACGAAAAAAAGAAGAGTGGAGGGTTTACAATGTCTTTTTGTACTAATGAAGAGGGTAAGTTTGAAATCGATACCAATATTAATTTCCGTGAATCCATACCAAACGTTGATAAAAATTTAAATGGAGATTTTTTGACCGATGAAGCCTTCACTGTTTTTTACGATGAAAAAACAGGAGAAATCATTCCCGTGGAATATTTAAACCGTCATAGTGGATTTACCGAAGACGGTAGAACCTTAATGATCATTGATGGAATGGTATATAGTAGAAGATGAATCCCGATTCTGGAGGATTAAGATCTTGCCAAAAAAAATTATCCATTAAAATTGATACATTACAAAAAAACAATTTTAGCGTGGATGATTCGGATTATATTTGGGCTGTGGTGGATGTTTGATTTTCCTGTTCCTGTACTTAATTTACATTTCATTTTGCTTGGAACTTCTTCATAAACCAGTCATCATCATAACCCGACAGCAAGTCTGCCGGGTTATTTTTAGATGAAAAAGAGGGATTTTTATAAATTTTGCCCGAACGTAGATCCGAACTTGCCCTTGCTTATAGCTGTTCTCCTGGTCCCCGTATCTTAAAGATTTAAGTATATAAAAAAAACCTATAGATGAAACACTCTTTTTCAAGTGTCCTATCTATAGGTACCATATTAAAAGCTAGATTTTTGAATTACACTTGGCCATTAGGAACGAACCTTCCCTCTCAGCCATTTAATCAGGCTCAAGATGATAAAACCAATCATGATATACGAATACCATTGAATAGCGTGGGTAAGACCAATCCATTCTCCAATATATCCAAGTGTCACCATAGGAATGCTGATGCCTAAGTAGGTTACTACGAAAAATAATGATGTCAAATTAGTCCGCATCTCATTTGTGGAAATTTGGTTCAGATAAGCTAAGCTGCCGGCATAGCTAGGACCGTTCCCTAATCCAATCAAGACCGTTGTTAATATAAGGAAGAATAATGACTTTGTAAATAAGGTAACAACGAGAAAGATTAGCCCAATAATTAATAAAATATAGCCTATAATGATTGACCGAAAGGCAGACTGTTTTCTCAACATGATCTGATGTAAGGTGGACACGCCTAAAACTAAAGCGACCATCGTCCCGGATAAACTTAAACTCGCATGACTAGTAAAAAGTCCAAGGTATGTGGGCATCACCGATAACATTAAACTCATAATTCCCCAAGATAGAAAAGAAGTGGAGGATGCCATTAGAAAAGGCCATCGAAATTCTTTCGTCACCGAGGGAGTCGAAGAGAAGCTGCTCGGTTTGTAGGAACATTTTTTTCTAACATGAACTTTAATCCTAATATTCCAGTTGCAGCAAGTAAAATGTGTATAAGATAAGAAAATTGTAAAGGATAGGGAGCATATTTTCCAAGAAAACCAGAAATAAGTGGCCCCAAGGCATTTCCGAGCGTACCTGCTATAGCAGCAACAAATGCACTTTTCATTTTGTCTTGAAAAGGATGAAGCTCTGTCATATATGACACAGCAATTCCGTTCAGAATTCCTACGGATAACCCTTGGAAAATGCGAGCTAATATTAGTCCATTGACTCCGTCTGATACAGCAAAGCCAATGGACCCAAAGATAGAAAGCGTGACCCCAGTAAATAGCACTTTTTTCCTTCCCCACTGCTCAGAAAGCTGTGCAACCGTGATGATGGTTGGAATCACAATTAATGCATAAAGTGCATAGATAAAAGTCATGGTCCCGGAAGTAAAATTCCATTTTTCTTTATACAAAGAATAAAGAGGAGCAGGCAAGTTCGTACCAAGAAGGGTCATACACAAACAAAAAGCTACTAACCAAAATGAATACCGTCTTTGCTTAGCTATATCTACTTTTACTACTTGTGATAATGCTCCAAGTTGATCTATAAGCAAATCAAATGAATCCTCACTACCCGTTGCGGCCATATTTATTTGCGTTAAATTGGTTTTCTTGTATTTTCCCGCTTTGATTTTTTCAATATTATATCCTCTATGAACAAAAAGGTCGGATAATTGAGCCAAGACCCCCGGATGGTTCTGTACTAGAATCGATATTGTATGAATCAAATGTCACTCAACCCTTTCTCAATTGTTTTTCTATTATTATAGATGTTATTTAACTAACTACTATAAAAAAATCAAAGAAAATACGGTCCTTCATTCGAACCGTTTTCCTGTAACTACGTAATACAAATCTGGATCGTTTCTCCAATATGATTTGACTTTATCCGTTCCTATTTGTTTTGTTAACTCTCCATAGGCAATATCATGCCGGATATATTCGATTGCCACCAAAACTAGTGCAGGATCTTTTGTTTTGATTGCCCAAGCAGCAGTATTCGGGGCGAAATTAGCTATTAACACTTCTTCCATGTCGCGAGCCACAATCGTTAGTCGCCCACCCATCCGTTTTTCTGCTATTTTCGGAGCCATAAAATCATGGTGGTATGTAACCCCTAATTTAGTTTCCGGTTCTGAAAAAAGCATAGAAAACACCTTTATTCCCTCATTAGTTCGTTTTTCTATTTCTCCCTTGATGAAAGAGGCTTGTGGATTCCAAATGGACAGCCAGATTTCATGGTGTGCCTTATCAATCATGTCCACAATCTCAGCCATTACGCGTTCATCGCTATTCACACGCCAAATAACATCGGTTTCCCTTTCATTTTCCAGCGTTTTTAAATTCTTTTCTAAAAAATCAAAGGAATCTTCAAAACTTTTACGTAATCGCCGAATTAGCTCTTCGGCAGGAAGAGGAACATACTTTACAGGTTCTGAAGGAACGGTATAAATGGCACCTTTATCCAGTAACTTCCCTAACACCTCATAGATCATCGAACGAGGCACACCAGATCTCTTGCTAACCTCATATCCTGTGACAGGTGAATTTATTAGCAGATTAATATAAGCTTTGCACTCATATTGGGAAAAACCTAATTTCTGAAGCTCTTTAACAATTTCCTCCATATATGACCTTCCTTATGTAGTAGTTAGTATTATACTTACTATATTATGTGTTAGTAGAGATGTCAATTTAAGTGGGAAGAAAGGGTAGGAATATGTAGGGCTGTTTAGTGTAAAAAGAACGTTTGAAAACTAAATAAAAAGAGCCGATAAATTATCAACTCTTAACATCCAGTGCAAATGGAGGGGCATCAATACCATCTTCAAGTGCTAGACGTGCAGCTTTTACCTGGAATCTAATTAAAAGCAGTTGCTCAGTGATGTCAGGATCAGCACTTAAAAGTATAGCTGTGTAAATATATCTGATAGCATCGTTGGTTTTATCTAATGCCAGCAATGCTCGGTTGTCTGATAGTTTAATTCTTATGGGATCATTAGGATAGATAGGGTTAGGTGGAAGGATAGGATCAGTTGGCCATTGTATATTTAAAGGGGGAGCATCAATAGTATTAAAAGCATCTGACAGATTATCGATGGCATCTTGATATAAAACTGGTTTGATTGGATTGGGTGGTAAACCAAAACCTTCAAGTTGTTGAATGATAATTTTTGCACTATTAGCAAATCGAATGGCTTGTACTGTTAAAGCCAAGACAATTCTTACTGTTGCAACTAAGTTTGTTGACATTATTTTCACTCTTTTCTAATGAAGTCATAATAGTTTATGCAATCCAGACAAGACTGTAAAGGATGTTGTGTACATTTGTGTAGAATTGCGAATAAAAATTTGATTCCATATTGAGTTTTTAACTTAGTTTAAGAATTAAAACTAAAAATACATAACACTTTTACAATTTTGAGGTAGTTTTTTCCTTTAATAATAATCGAATGAAAGGTGATGATATAGAGGTATTACAATTAAAAGGAGAGGTTCTTATGACTCAAATTGATGTAAATCAACTAAATCAAGCAAAAGCAAATGTAACACTCACCCAGGAATTATTAACAAAAGCAATTGAAAAGGCAAACTCCGATCCTACACTTTCCCAGGAAGCGATTAAACAGGCATCAAACGAGATTTCGTCTGCTCTAACTGCCGTAACACAGGTACAAAAGGCATCTCAAGCCCAATCGACAGAGTGATTAAATCGTTTTTACCTGATATAACTGAATAATCCCTATGACAATGTCAGGGGATATTATTACGGGCAATAATTGCCGGTTATTCTTGGACTAACGATGCAGTTTAGTTAAAGAAGAAATGATCTTTTTTATCGCTCTATTGCATTTAATTTCATTTTTTTTCAAAGGTGCTATTGTAAAAGCCCTTATGAAAAAAAGGTTGGTTTATTAAATTCACTTAAATTTACCGTAAATGATTTAGAACGAATGTGTTTACAGAACTGGTATGCAGTATAATGCTTTTGGTGCTTATGTTAAAGAAGGGATCGCTACGGTGGTTCCTTCTTCTTATTGTACTCCCTCAGTTAAATACGATTTTCTCCCGAATGCTCGCTAATTCGCAGGATTTCATTACCGTTGGTATAGAGTTAACGATTAAATGAAATGAGTTCAGATTTTTAGGCTTCGTGAAAGCATGGGGA